>JAAYQU010000002.1 GCA_012519055.1 Bacteroidales bacterium
AGGTGGTTATTGCATCGGGGTTCCACCTCTTCCCATCTCGAACAGAGAAGTTAAGCCCGATAGCGCCGATGGTACTGCGATAGTGGGAGAGTAGGTCGCCGCCGATTTTTAAAAGGGATTGTCTAAAGTTAGGCAATCCCTTTTTTATTCGTTTAAAATCAATATAAAAATATACACTTTTTAAGACACCATCTTTGTATGTTTTTATTGCGTATATTTGAGCAATAAAAAAATTGTATCATGAACGACATTTCAATCGACGGTTATTTTCATAAATCAGAAATATCCTATTGTTTGCCACTGGTTGAGGAGCGTATAGCCAACCAAAAAGTTGACAAAACTTTTTGGCATCGCGAAGAGATAGAAGAGTGTGTCCTGCACGATTTCGATCACCAAAAACTTGAAAAAACGCTGTCATCATTAATTCCGTATAAATTTCAACCTTACACGCTATATCGCGTTGTTACGAATAGAGACAAAAACTATATGATGACGGTCTTTTACAGCGATATAACATCGGCAATTCATGCAAAAGTTCAACTTCCTGACCTTAACGAGTCGGTTGCAGAAATGAAAGCCGATGTAAAAGGGTTTAAGTTTGATTCCCATATTGAAGAAGGTAAAACCATAATAATCCTGAAAAGTATCAACTCTGCACGAAATACCGTTTTGAATAATGTTGTAGAGACGTTTCAGAAGCACAATATCTTTCCGCTATATATGGAGATATGGTACATGAAATCGCGCGACAAAGTTGTTAAATCACTCTATTTTGTTAAAACTGTTTTTGATAGTAAAATCGACAGAGCCGAAATAGATTCTCTTAAAGATGATTTTGAGAGGTATCTACATCGCTATATTAAGCCAATGAGTGTGTTTGATATTGTCGGACCGTCTATGGTTGGACCTTCAAGTTCACATACGGCAGGTGCAAACAAAATAGGTCAGATAGCACGAAATATAATTATTGCCCGCGCTAAATTTGACAATGATCCTGCGAAATTAGTTACTGTAAAATTATTGGCTTCGTTTCGTGATACAGGACCGGGGCACTATACACCATCTGCTATTGGTGGTGGTCTTTGGGGTTTAGAGCCCGATCATCCGCAGATGCTACAACATGGAGACCCGGCTTTTGTGAACGAGCACGGTATAGATTTTGGTGAATTTAAGGCCGCTTTCGGGGGATATAAACGTGGGTCAGTTGAGGAGGAGCAGAAATATGTAAACGAAAACAATAACAATATCGCCGAAATCATTGTAGAAACAACGCAAACCTCTTATACTATTACAGGATTCTCGATTGGTGGGGGTAACGTAGAGGTTAGGTATATGGATAAGCGTCTATCTTCGCCAATTAATGGCAAGGAGAATTTTTACTATTACAATCAGGAGATAATATCTCAAAATGAAGCAAAGAGACACGCTGAAGCTGTTTTAATTCCACCAATTGTTGAAGCAGAAGGCGTTGGAAAGAAAAATTATCGTATGCCCTTTAATACTTTTGAGGAGTTGAGTGCCTATATCCGTGCAGAGAAACAAGAGCTTATTGATGTTATTATCGAGGTTGAGAAAAACTTGCAGGGATCTTCCCCCGACGATATTTTAAGTAAAGCAGCAGAGTATTGGCGCATTATGAAAGCATCGGCAAAGAAAGGTGTTAGAAGTAGTGAACTGTCGCTATTGAAGCTCACAGGGAAAGATGCTTCGCGCATTAACAGATATGTTCATAAAAACCCGCTGTTCAACAATGTTTATGGACGTGCTGCAGCATACGCTGTTGCTGTTAATGAAGTGAATGCAAAATGTGGTGTTATAGTTGCCTGTCCTACAGCGGGTTCGTGCGGAATTTTGCCGGGTGTATTGCAAGCCTATTCTGAAATATCTAAACCAGACCGTAAAAAAATTAACGAAGCTATTTTAGTTTCAGGATTTATGGGAATGATTTTATTTAATGACGTAACAACAGCTGGAGCAGATTACGGCTGTCAGGCAGAGGTAGGAGTAGGCGCAGCAATGGCTGCAGCTGCATTGACTTATTTGGAAAACGGCTCATCAACTGAAATAATTCAAAGCTTTATTTTGGCAGTTAAAAACTCTCTGGGCTTGATTTGCGACCCTGTTGCAGGCTTGGTTGAGGTTCCTTGTGTTAAACGAAACGGTATCTTTACCTCTGTTGCCATTACAGCTTCAATGATGGCTTTAAGCGGAGTGCGTTCGTTTATATCTCCTGATGAGGTTGTCCTTACAATGCGCGAAGTTGGCGATAAACTTAATCGTGACTACAAAGAGACAGCCGGAGGAGGATTGGCAAAAACACGTGATGGAAAAGCAGTCGATAGAGCATTTGCTTCTGAGGTTAGACGATTCTTCGGAGAGGAGTAGTAAATTTGAAGGTAAAAGGTGCAAGGTACAAGGTAAAAGTTTTTTCCTCTTTTCCCTTGCTCCTTGTACCTTGTTCCTTAAAAACACATTGCATTATTCTTAACTTTGCCACCCGAAAACAGTTATAGATTGGACACTAAAAGCAAAAACATAAAGTTACTAGGCGAAGCCCCTATTCGCAAGGTTTTATGGAAATTTTTCCTACCTGCGTTTACAGGTGTGGTTGTCAATTCGTTATATAATATTGTTGATAGGATTTTTGTAGGACAAGGCGTTGGAGCAATGGCACTTACCGGACTTAGCGTGGTTTTTCCGATTATGATAATTATTAAGGCTTTTGGGATGCTTATAGGCGTTGGTTCGGGAGTTAGGGTATCAATATTTCTTGGGAAGAAAGATTTTGTAAGTGCAGAACGAGTACTAGGTAACTGTTTTATATTGCTGATTATCGTCTCAATAGCTTTGACCATTATAGGATTTTTAATCAAAGAACCACTTTTAGTATTTTTTGGAGCTAGCAAAGAGACTATAGAATATGCTAACGATTATCTTGATATTATACTTGTAGGAACGATCTTTAGTATACTTGGGTTTTCTCTCAACAGTGTTATACGCTCAGAGGGAAATCTCCGTGTTGCT
The DNA here is from genome assembly GCA_012519055.1 of Bacteroidales bacterium. Lineage (NCBI taxonomy): Bacteria > Pseudomonadati > Bacteroidota > Bacteroidia > Bacteroidales > Bacteroidales bacterium. The sequence continues at coordinate 3,025 of JAAYQU010000002.1, forward strand.
ATGAATTCAATGCTTATTAGTGCAGGAATGAACATTGTTCTAGACCCAATATTTATTTTTGGTTTTGGTATGGAAGTAAAGGGTGCGGCTTGGGCAACGGTTATCTCAGAGTTTGTGCTTTGTGTTTGGGTTCTACGACACTTTTTTAGATCAAAAAAATCAATAGTAAAACTTAAAGTTCCGAATTTTAGGCTTGACAAAAAAATCGTATATGCAATAGTCTCAATTGGTTTTTCTTCATTTGCGATACAGTTTGCTTCCAGTTTTGTACACGGTATTTACAACGTGCAGCTTATAAAATATGGTGGCGATGTTGCGGTCGGAGCCATGGGAATTATCAATAGCGTTGCAACAATTATTGTGATGTCTATTGTTGCCTTAAATATGGCTGCACAACCTATTATTGGTTATAATTATGGAGCCAAAAATTTTATTCGAATCAGGCAAACACTCTTTATATGTATTAAAGCTGCTACCTTGGTTGCAGTTGTAGGCACAATTTTTATACAGGCATTCCCTTCGATATTGATAAAAACGTTTAATGTTTCAAGTAAAGAGTTGTTGGAAATCGGAACAGAAGGTTTACGTATTTTTATGCTCGCAATGCCAATAGTTGGTTTTCAGATTATTGCGGGGAGCTATTTTCAGTCAATCGACAAGGCAGCAATATCGGCAACCGTTTCGCTGTTACGACAGGTTATTGTCTTGATACCCATTCTTTTAATTCTTCCGAATTATTGGGGACTTACAGGTGTTTGGGCTTCTGCGCCAATATCAGATATTATTGCAGCAGTAATTTCATTTGTTTTCTTGCAACGTGAAATTAAAAAACTCAACAGAGCTGTTGGCATTTCGTAATCTGAAAAGTCTATGATTTTGATTGCTGGCAAGCATTAATAGTTATAAATTACGTTTGCCTTTTCTCTTCATAAGTCTTCAAAATCACTTGTTGTTAAAATTGTTCATGGTGTGTTGAATGCCCATTAACACAAAGTTTTCTATTGCATTTACGCATATATCAAAACGTGGGGCTATTATTTCATACTCTTCTTGGCTCCACCTGCTTAAAACGTAATCGACTTGAAATCCCTTGGGGTAATCGTTTCCAATTCCTAAACGCAGGCGAGGGAAGTTATCTGTTCCGAGTGTCTCGATGATATGTTTCAGACCGTTATGTCCGGCATCGCTTCCTTTCATGCGTAGGCGGATAGTTCCTAAGGGGAGTGCGATGTCGTCTGTTATGACTAAGATGTTTTCTATTGATATATCTTCTTTTCGCATCCAGTATCTCACGGCGTTTCCGCTTAGGTTCATGTATGTTGATGGTTTCAACACTGTTACATGTCTTCCCTTTATTTTAAATGTTGATATGTCGCCGTAACGTGCAGATTGAAACGTAGTTTTGAATTTTAGCGCGAAAGCGTCAGCAACATCAAAACCCACGTTGTGTCGTGTGTTCTGATACTCTTTTCCAATATTTCCCAACCCGATAATTAAGAATTTCATCAACTAACAGTTTGATTGTTAAAAGAGTATTGTTGTTTGTATGTTTTATAAACACAACTCCCGTTTAGTTACAAATTGGTCTAACTCAATTTGTTATAAACGGGAGACGGTTGTAATATAATTTATAAGTGATTGCTATTATTCTTGTTCTTGTTCTTGTCCCTCAGTTTCAGCAGTAGTAGTACGACTAGCATAAACTTTTACTATCAGTGTTTGTTTTGGATCAAGGAATGTTAATCCTTCAACTTTAATATCAGAAACTTTTATTCCGTGTGCAACGTCAAGATTGCTGATGTCGATTTTTATTGTTGGAGGAAGGTCTTTCATTAACCCTTTAACGTAAAGTTTTCTTGTGATATGTCTAAGTTTTCCACCACGTATTACACCTACTGATGTTCCTGTAAGTTCAACCGGAAGTTTTACTTTGATTGGTTTTTTTTCGTTAACTGCAAGAAAATCAACATGAGTTATTTTGTCGGTAACTGGGTGATATTGAACATCTTGAACAATCGCAGTTGTTTTTGTACCTTCAACATCTATATCAAACAAATAAACATGTGGGCTAACAATACCTTTTTCAAAATCGAGGTATTTACCTTTGCAGTGCATGTTTTCGGTTGTACCATAAATTTCGCAAGGAACCATGTCTTGGTTGCGTAATTGTTTTGTAGAGCCTTTACCTACTTGGCTACGTTTTTGTAATTTAATTTCGTACCTGTTCATTTTAATATTTTTTTGTGTTACTCAAAACCTGTCTTTACCTGACAGAACAAGGTTTCCCATCACACTACAGAATAATTTCTGTTATTTTGGGGCTACAAAGTTAACTGTTTTTGATTTATATACTATATTATTATACAAGAAAATTTCCACTAATTGATTCGGAATTATATACTTTCGATATCGTATCTGCAAAAATATCGGCAATTGAGAGTACTTTTATTTTTGGAGATTTCTGTTTCAATGGAATTGAGTTGGTTACAATAACCTCTTTGATATCAGAGTTATCTATTTTTTCAACAGCATTGCTTGATAGAACGGCGTGTGTTGCTGCTACTCTGACAGATTTTGCACCCATTTGTTTCATAATGCTTGCAGCCCTGCAAACTGTTCCGGCGGTATCAACAAGGTCATCAACAATGACAACATTTTTGTCGGCAACTTCACCAATTACGGTAATGCTTTCAACACTATTTGCTTTGTCACGTGTTTTGTGTCCAAGAACCATTGGTGCTTCAAGAAATCTTGAGTATGCATTTGCTCGTTTTGCACCACCGATGTCGGGCGATCCTATTACCAAATTAGGTAGATTAAGGCTACGTATATACGGAACAAATACTGATGAGGCGTACAGGTGGTCAACGGGAACATTGAAGAAGCCTTGAATTTGATCGGCATGCAAATCCATTGTCATAACTCTTGAAACTCCAGCTGTGTGAAGAAGATCGGCTACAAGTTTTGCACCAATAGAAACACGTGGTTTGTCTTTTCTGTCTTGACGTGCAAATCCAAAGTAGGGTATTACTGCTATAATTTTGTACGCCGAGGCTCTTCTGGCTGCATCAATCATTAGAAGAAGTTCCATAAGATTGTCGCTTGGCGGAAATGTGGATTGCACAATGAAAACATGAGCACCACGAACTGTCTCTTCAAATGATGGTTGAAATTCCCCATCACTAAATTGCAGAATAGAGCTTTTGCCAAGAGGCAATTTGATTGATTTTGCTATCTCTTTAGCTAAGTAGGTTGACGCTTTACAGGTAAAAATTTTTATCGGAGCTTCCATTTTATTTAGAGTTTTGTTGTTAATTGTTTTATTGTCTGGTCATTATAATTTGTCTAATATGTTTTCAATATAGTTTAAAAGTTCGTTACGACCAAATTTTGCTTCTGATGATGTGGTAAAAATAGGGGGTAATATCTCCCAATTCTCGCTCAGTCTTTTTTTGTAAACTATAATATTTTTATTCAATCGGGAACTTGATAACTTGTCAATTTTGGTAAATACTATCGAAAATGGAATAGAGTTTTGTCCTAGCCATGAAATAAATTCTATATCGTTTTTAAGAGGTTCGTGGCGAGAGTCGATAAGGACAAATAGGTTTACAAGTTCATTTCGTTCCAAGATATATTCGCGTATAAATGCATCCCAATCCTTGCGTAGCGTGCGTGAAGTCTTAGCATATCCATATCCGGGCATATCCACTAAATACCACTGATCGTTGATATTAAAGTGGTTAATGGTTTGTGTTTTTCCCGGTGTTTGCGATGTTTTTGCTAATCCTGCATTGTCAGTGAGCATATTGATAAGACTTGATTTGCCAACGTTTGATCTGCCAATAAATGCAAATTCAGGTAATCCATTCGTAGGGCATTGGTTTACCGAAGTGGTTGATTGAATAAATTCTGCTTTGCGGATAATCATTTTGCTTTTACTCTCTTTCGTTATCAATAAATACTTCTAAGATAGAAACTTCGTCACTCGCAGGTTCTACTATAATGCTGTTAATTAATGCTGGAATCAATATTGTTTCTCCTATTTGCAAACTGTATGCTTCTTTATTATCATCACAATAAATGTTGCATTTGCCAGATGTGCATATATATATAACAAATGAATCTAAATATGCATAGTCTATTTCAGCAGGTCTCCCACACCTTAGCAAATTTACGGTAAAGTATGGACATTCAATCAATCTGTTAGGCTGATTTGGCTTGGTATTTACTTTAATTTTGGCACTGTCCTCTAATGAATAATCAATTGCTTCAAGTGCCAATTCTATATGCAATTCTCTTTTTTTGCCATTATTGTCTTTTCGGTTATAATCGTACAGCCTGTATGTAATATCGCTTGTTTGTTGAATTTCTGCAAACAAAACACCCTTTCCTGTAGCATGAACGCGTCCAGATTGTATATAAAACACATCGCCACGTTCTACGGTTTCATAAACTAATATCTCTTCTAAGGTATTGTTTTTAAGCCTGCTAATTAAATCTTCAGGTTTTGTTCCTTTTATTAAACCAGTAACGTTTTTGGCATCAGGCGCGGCATCAATAATGTACCACATTTCTGTTTTCCCGTATGCATTGTGTCTTTCTAATGCTATTTTGTCGTGAGGGTGGACTTGTACGGAAAGATTGTCATTGGAATCTATAAATTTAACAAGTAAAGGAAACTCGTTTCCAAATTTTTCAAATACTTTATCACCTACCAAATCGCCCATATAAACCTCGATTAGTTCGTTTAGTTCGTTGTCGGCTAAAAATCCTTCCGAAACAACACTTACATCATCTTCAACTGAACTGATTTCCCAACTTTCTCCACAATCAGATGGAGCATCTGTTTTCATTAACTGATCGCGAAGTTGTGTTCCTCCCCAAATCCGGCTTTTATATATGGGTCTGAATTTTAGGGGATAAAGTTGATTCATTTGAAAATAGCTTTATTTTAGCAGGTAAATTCATCATATAACTGATAGAATTTTACCAAAGCATTTGAAAACATACAAATATACAGAGAATTTATTTAATTGTTATTTTTAATTAATGTTATAGTATAAAGGTTGGTTTTTTGAATTTAATTCATAAGGAATATTCAAAAATTGTCAAAGAAAAGGAGCTGTCTCAGAACGAGACAGCTCCTTTACATAAAAAAACATAGAGAGAGTGTGAAAAAATAACTATGTTATGACTGTACTAAATCAATGCTGATTTTTTGATTAGCTTGAACTTCAATCTCTATTTCAATGGGTTGATAGGAGATAAGTTCAACTTTAACAGTATGTTTTCCGGGCTTAATATTAGAAATATTGAAATTTCCTTCTAAATCAGAATAATATTTTGTTCCATCAATAAAAATAGCAGCTCCCGCTAATGATTCGTGACTTTTTTTGTCGGTAATAATACCTGAAAAATTGACTGACTTGACATTATCGACAAATTCAGTAGCGTCAGTTTTTACATTTTTATCGGTTTTATTATCCTCTGCGTACACAGAAATTGATAAGAATGTAGCCGCTATAATAAAAAGAGTAGTTTTCATAAGTGTGCTTTTTTATAATTGTTTTACGCAACAAAAATGCTGTATAAGTATTACAGAATTATTACGTAAAGATTAAGTTTTTGTTAAGAAATTGTTACAAGAGATGTGTCAATATTTTTTTTCGTCTACCAGTGTACCTTTTTCATCCCACATGCGCCAAATTCCGGTTTTGTTTCCTTCGTAATAATTCATTTCATATCGTTGCATGCCTAGTTCATCCCAGATGCGCCAAGTGCCGTGTTTTTGCCCATTTTTGTATTCGGCTTCAGAAATTAATTGTCCCGAAATATCGTAATTCCTCCACAAGCCATGAAGTTTTCCTTCTCTGTATGAACGTATTTCTTTTGGTTTGCGATTTTCGAAATAAATGATATAAGTTCCTTCTGGCAAACCGTTTTTAATTTGCATTTCAAGTTTAAGAGTGTTGTTATCATAGTATTCGCGATAATCGCCATTATAGAGTTCGTTTTGTCCTCTATCGTGATAGTAGATACCTTCATTTTGATACAACTGAGGAGTTTTTTGAGCTTGCACGCTCAACACAATCAAAAATAGCGTTGTGAACAGAGTTATTTTATGCTTCATTTGTTTTTAAATTATTTTTATGCAAATAAAGGTATTTCGAGTGAAATCGAAATACCTTTTGTGTTTTATTAACAGATTATGCTAAAAATTAAAGTTGATATCCTGTCCAGCCAAAAAGGTTTGTTGGGCATCCTGTGTTACCGTCTTCAATTTTAACATTCTCATATGTAGTTCCTTCTTCTTTATTGATATCTTTACCACTGAATGGAGTTGTTAAAGAGTTAGTTAAAGAAATTACAGATGATTCTTGTCCGTCACCTTTTTTGTCTTTTAAATCAATTAAATCTTTAACTTGTCCTTGACCTTTTACTAATGCATTTTCGATATTAGCTATAGCTCCTCTACGAACTTTAATAACATCGTGCATATAGAATCCCTCTGTAGTGTTAGGCTCTAAGCGAAGGTCGACAGTCATATTTTTGATTGTAAAGTTAGCTTGATTTGGATATTCAGGATTTAATCCGTCTAAGTTACCGTCAGCTTCTACACCGCGCGGGTCACTTTCGCTACTTACGTATCCAGCTTCCCAAATACCATAAGCATTTTCTAATGTACCACAGTAGCCTTGTGTGAAGTCAAACATATCGTCATCAGAATTTACAACCAACAAGTTTTTCACGTTTACACAACCTCCGAAGAATTCGATACCGTCATCAGCTCCGTTAGGAATGTAGATGTTTTCAATTGTTGTTCCAGCACCTACACCGTTTAATGTAAGTCCATTATGCTCAACGTTTGCGCTTGAACGAGCTCCTGTGTATTCGAGTTTTAAATAGGTAATAGTACCCGAATTGTCGTTAGGATCGTTGCCACCGTAAACATAAGCAGAGTTAATTTCTGTGCTACCTACTTCGCTTGGATCGGCTAATGGAGCTTTACCATTGATAATTAATCCACCCCAGTGACCTTGTTCTGCATTAGCAATGTCGGCAGTCATAGTAACTGGTTTTTCAGCTGTACCATTAACATTAATTTTACCACCTTGTAAAACTAAAATGTAGCTTCCAAATCCTTTTCTCGCTTTAATTGTAGTTCCAGCAGGAATAGTCAATACTCCACCATCTTCAACAATAAGCGGACCTGTTAACGTGTAATTAATAGCAGCATCGAGCGTTCTGCTACTGTTTATAGCACCCGATAAGTTCTCGTCAGTAACTGTAGGAGGAGTTACAGGATCTTTTTTGTCTTTGTCATCTTTACATGCAGCAAAAATAACTGCAGCACTCATAATTAAATAAAGCAAATTTTTTTTCATTGTCATAAAAATTTAAATAGTTAATAATTATTCATATGTTAATAATTCTTCAGTTTATGGTCATATGGAACTCACATACTTTATAATCACGATTTTATGTATCAAGTTTATGTTGGCATGTTCGTTTCATATTAAAATTGATAGCTTATTCCTAAGCCAAAGTTTTGCCCTTTTTTAAATTCACTCAACACTATTTTTTCGCCTGTTGTTCCCTCACGTGATAGACGGTAAGGCGCGTCAAGTATATTTATAGCTTTAAAGTTTACCGAGAAGTTTTTGTTAAATCCGTATGATAAAACTAAATCTAACGTGGGAACTCCTTCTTCAATAATATCTCTAAATCCTTTTGTGCCAACGGTATGAACTCTATCACTGAAATAGTTAAATATTATTGATGCGATAAAATCTTTTTCACTTTTCTTGAAACTGTATGATAAATCGGCATTCATCAAGAATGGTGATGCTCCTTCCAATTGTGTTTTACGCGGTGTTGTGCTGGGTACATCGAGCATTAAATTAGTATAGATATAAGAAGCATTCACACCGAAAGAGAGACGGTTAGATTGCTCTAATAGAGTATTAAACTTATTGAAAATGTTTTTGCGAAGTTCTATTTCAATTCCCCCAACTGTGGCATTCTCGCCTATATTATCATATGTAAGAAGTCCTGCAGAGTTTCCTTGATCTACGCGTCCGATAGGATTTTGTATTTGTTTGTAAAAGGTTGTAATTGAGAATAGTTCACTGTTGGTTATGTAGAAATCCCATTTTAAATCTACGTTATAGTTGTCTGATGGCTTGATGTTAGTATTACCTTGACTTGCAAAAGATATATTTACGTATTGATAGGGAGAAATCTCTTTTGATTGAGGCAAAGTATATGTTTTGCTAACGCCTAACCTCAAGCTGTTTTTATCGTTTATATCGTATTTCAGGTTTAAACTTGGTAAGAAGTAGTTTTTATTTATTGTTTCGCTACCTGGTACGACATGAGTTACTTCATGGTCAACAGTTAAGTCGACTGCATCCATTCGCAATCCAATGTTTCCTGCCAAGCTTGCAGCTATTTGATACGATACTTCTGCAAAACCTGAGTGTATGTTTTTAAACACTTTGTAGGAGTTTGTCTCACCCTTCTCCATTTTTAGTAAGCCACTGCTTAGGTACTCTTCGTAAAACTCATCTAAATTCAGGTCTTCAATTGTGAAATTTGGTGTACCCAAAGGACTATAGTTATACTCTACCGCTTTGAATTTGTCGTTTGTAAATCTTCCAGCGTATCCTACTTGTACTGAGGAGTTTCCACTATTAAATCTGTCGTTCAGTTTTATCGACAGTCCAACCTTAGCGTTAAGATCGTTATTTTTCAGATCAGAGAAGAATCGTTTATTTCGGTTGCTTCGGGTTAAACTGTACAGATTTTCATCTACTTGTGTAAAATAGTTCTCGCGACGGTCAGGCTCTAATCCCTTTACCGTATTGTACGCTACACCCAAATTTAACTTTATGATGTCAGTTAGTTGCCAATCTGAAACTAATTGATTTACAAGCAGAAGATTGTCGTTTGTTTGTTGTCTTCTGATTATGCCAGACTCTGTGGGACTACCCTGAAAAGGTTCGTGATAAAAACCGCTAAACTCTCCTACATACTGGTCGTTAACGTGGATAAGCATAAAGTTGTAATTAACGTTATGTCGGTTTTTAATTTCATAATGGGCATTAGCCAAAGCAAGTTGGTTGACTGCCTGTGAATATTTGTCTCCCTCTTGGTCTTGAAACTTCGCTCCAATTGAGTTTGTTTTCCGTGCAATTTCTTTGGTACACGAATTACTTATTCCGTGAGAGGCTACTACGAAGATTGACAACTTGTTGCTGTTTCCTTCTTTGCTAAATAGCTTTCCTCCCGATACTCCGAAGCCGTGATTGAGCGGGAACGACACTTTTTGGGGAACTAAACTGTTTGGAAAATTGTGCTGACCTTGAGATGGTTGATCTGTGTTAGCAAATCCCAAATAGTTGGAACCGTCTTGGCGGACAAAATCTGCACCTACTGCCGCCACATTGACACCTGCCGATAAATCAACAGATAGCTTGCTCTCCTCAGCTAACTCTTTTGAGGAGATGTCAACAACTGCACCGCCCACATCGCCCACGTTAGATGCATTAAAAACCTTGTTTACTCCAATGTTTTGAATGACATCAGTTCCAAAAAACTCTAATGCAATGTTTTTATATTCAGGGTCTTCTGAAGGAATAGGGAAGCCATTAAGTAGTGTTGCGTTGTATCTGTCACCCAATCCGCGTACAAAAACGTTTTTAACACCCTCTTGTTTTGATATTCCAGAGACTTGTGCAACAGCGGCTTGTGCATCGGATATCCCCTTTCTGGAAAGTTCTCTTGCTCCAACAGTTTGAGTAACTAATAAAGCTTTCTTTTGTTCAAGCAACAAGATGTTTTCACTCTCCCGGTTAGCTTTCGCAACAACTTGTACTTCTTTAAGACTTATATCATCAGGTTCCAACAGAAAATCTACGATAGTTTCTTTATTTTTTTCAACAACAACTCCTTTTTTGATTGTCGACTGGTATGTTATGTAGGAGACAACAAGAGTATAAGTTCCTGGTGCAACATTTTGAATAATGTAGTCCCCATTTAAATCGGCAGCAGCTCCGGTAGTAGTACCTTGTATAATTACCGCAGCACCTATGAGTGATTCTTTGGTTTTTGAATCTAAAACACTCCCTTTTATACTCCCTGTTTGTGCTAAAATTTCTGTCGCGGTGACAAGAAAAAACAGGGTAATAAGAAATAACTTTTTATGCGTCACAAAAACAATTTTTAGTTTTTTTTAACGCTACAAAGTTGAAGTTTGATTGTTACAAAGCTGTTACATGAACGTTACGTTTTTGTTAGCAGTTTTTCGACTCTTCGGAATGCGCCAGTACTCTACAGTAACGATTGTTGTTGCAATTTTTTCTGTGTTTTTTGGTAAAGTGTTTATTAAAATAGCGCAATAAATATTGTATAAGTTTTACGTCAAATTTTTACTAATAACAGAATAAAAAAAGTACCTAAAAAATAATTTAAAAATAGTATTCAGATCAACTTATAACGGAGACATTGACATTGGTATCTTAAATCGTATTTTGTTTCTAAATTAAAAATACTGTTCTAAATCGAGTTTCTTATACGTCTCTTCTAAGGTGTCTTGATTATCAGTAATAACAAGCATTATGTCATTTGCAGCCAGTGCGGTCTTACCTGTTGGTACAATATATCTTTCTCCGCGTTTAATTAAAACCACAAGAGTGTTATCAGGTAAAGGTATATTCATTATTTGATTGCCATTTTCTAACATGCTTTCTGTAATATCAATTTCAGCCATAATGGTTTTTATATCTTCAGAAAGCTCAATATCAAACTCTTTCAGTTTGATTTCTTCTTTTGGATCATCGGCTAAGCCTAACCATCTTGCCACCATGGGTAATGCGGTTCCTTGTACCAATAATGATACTAATGTGCATAAAAATACAATATTAAAAATCAGTCTTGCGTGAGGAACACCTTCTGCAAGCGGTATAATTGCAAAAATTATGGGAACGGCGCCACGCAATCCAACCCAGGAAATATATGCTTTGTCTCTTACGGGTATTTTCCTAAAAGGTAATAATGTTAAGAAAACTGTCAACGGACGAGTAATAAAAATCATCGCAAAACTTATAATCAAGCCTGGTATAAGTATGGGAACAAGCTCGCTGGGATTAACCAATAGTCCAAGAGTTAAGAACATAAATAGCTGGCTCATCCATGCAAGACCATCGAAAAAATTCAGTGATGAGCGCTTGTGAACAAATCTTGAATTGCCAATTACCAAACCACTTATATAAACAGCCAAATATCCATTTCCTTTAATGTAGTAGGTGACTGAGTATATAAAAAGACAAAATGTAAAAAGCAGAATAGGATATAAAGACTCGTTATGGATTTTTACTTTGTTTATAACATATACTGCTAATCTTCCCAATACATATCCCGCAATAGCTCCAATAACTAACTGTAGAATAAGCTGTGTAATTACTAATAAGTAATTAGGTGTGGAACCCATTTTGATAAGGTCAATAAGTGTAACAACTAAAACATAAGCCATAGGGTCGTTGCTTCCACTCTCAAGTTCTAATGTTGGACGTAAGTTGTTTTTTAAATTAATTCCTTTAGATCGTAAAATTGAAAAAACTGAAGCAGAGTCAGTCGAAGACATTGTTGATGCTAATAAAAATGCTGTTGTCAAAGATATCGCCATATTTGGCAGAGTCTTATCTAATACCCACCATGATAAAATGCCGCTGAAGAAAGCCATCACAAACACACCTAAGGTAGCTAAAACAACACCTTGTCGTACTATGGGACGTATCTCTTCGAACTTAGTATCCAAACCACCGGAAAAAAGAATTATTGAGAGTGCTACTGTTCCTATTGCTTGAGCTGCCTGAATGTTTTCAAATTTTATCCCGACTCCATCTTGTCCAAATATCATGCCGACAGACAAAAATAGAAGTAGAGCAGGAATACCTAGTTTAGAACTTATTCTTCCCGACAATATGCTCACAAAAAACAGGATCGCAACGATTAGTAATACTAATTCTATTTGCATAAATATTAAAATTTTAACGCCGCAAAAATAGTATTTGTTTATTTAAAATCTAATATTTCATAACCATTATTTTACAAGTTTGTTTGCACGAATAAGGTTAAAAAACAGGTTTATTATTGAAATTTACTAGTAAATAGTTATTTTTGTGTTCTATATTTGAAAATAAAATTTTATAACACAAACCGTTTCATATTAAACACTTAAATATTATGATTAAAAAAACATTGTCATTAATTGTCGGTTTTTTACTTATTGCCGGCAGTTCTATTTTGAGAGCCGATGAAGGCATGTGGTTGCCAGTTTTGATTAACAAGCTAAATATTGGTCACATGACCGAGAAAGGCTTCAAACTGACCGCAGAGGACGTATATTCAATTAACAACGCATGTTTAAAAGATGCAATTGTAGCCCTCAACTATGGTAGCTGTACTGCAGAATTGATTTCAGAAGAAGGGTTACTATTAACAAATCACCACTGCGCTTATGATGATATTCAAAGCCATAGCAGTGTCGAACATGATTATTTGACTGATGGATTTTGGGCAATGACACGAGAGCAAGAGTTACCTAATGAAGGAAAAACAGTTTCGTTTTTAATTCGCGCTGAAGATGTTACAGAACGAATTTTAGAAAACGTAAACGATGAGATGTCGGAATCTGAAAGAACGTCGATTATTGACAGCATTTCGAAAGCTATTATCGAAGAGGTAAAAAAAGAGACTCCTGATTATCGCGCCAATGTGGGTTCGTTACTTCATGGCAATCAATTTATGTTGTTTGTTTATGAAGATTATAAAGATATCCGTTTAGTTGGTGCTCCACCAGAGTCAATAGGAAAATTTGGTGCAGATACCGATAACTGGGAGTGGCCCCGACATACTGGTGATTTTGCTCTTTATAGAGTATATGCAAATAAAGACAACCGACCAGCAGAGTATTCTAAAGATAATGTTCCATACAAACCTAAAAGTCATTTGAAAGTCTCAATAAAAGGTATTCAGGAAGGTGATTATGCAATGATTATGGGATATCCCGGTCGCACCGATCGTTATTTAACATCGTGGGGAGTTAAAAATTTAATGGAAAACTCTAACGCAATTAGAGCAAATATCCGTGGAATCAAACAAGATATATGGGCAGATGCTATGGATGCAAGCGATGAAGTTAGAATTAAGTATTCGTCGAAATACGCCGGCTCATCAAACTATTGGAAATACTCTATCGGACAAAACAGAGGCTTAAAAAACCTTGATGTTAAAGGTAAAAAAGAGAAAATTGAAGCCGATTTTGCAAAATGGGTGGAAGAAAATCCCGATAACGCAAAATACAGTGAGGCTTTAGATTTAATCAAAAACGCAATTATAGCCAATGAGCCATATAGTAAAAATTTAACCATCTTAGGAGAAACACTTCTAATGGGAACAGAGGGATATCCGATGAGTTTAAGGCTTCAATCATTGAGAAATGTTCTTGAGAAAAATCCAGATAGCACAGAACTTATTGCTCAAACTCGAAAAGATTTAAAAGAGACATACGAAAAAGTTTATGAAGATTATGAGCCCTCTTTAGATCTAAAAGTTGCAAAAGCAATGATTGAGATATGTATTAATGATTTAGAAGTTGAATATCAACCAGATTTCATTAAAAACATAACAAAAAAATATAAAGGAAATGTAGATAATTATATTTCTAAAGAGTTGTCAAAGTCAGCTATTTTTAATAAAGAAAGACTGATGAAATTTATTGAAACAGCAAAAATAAAGGACTTTGACAAAGATGCAGCATACTTAGGCGGAATGCAAACACTCGCACAATATCGTTCACTGATTGCCTCTATCAGAACAAACAGAGAATCTCAGGCTCGCGGAAACCGCCTTTTTGTTGAAGGGTTGATGAAAATGATGCCCGAGAAGACATTCGCTCCGGATGCTAACAGTACAATGCGTGTAACTTACGGAACTGTAAGTGGTTATAAGGCTCGCGATGCCGTATATTATGATTTTATCTCGTATATGGAAGGTGTTATGGAGAAGGAAAATCCAAATGATCGCGAATTTACGGTTCTACCTAAACTAAAAGAGTTATACGAAAACAAAGATTTTGGCAGATATGCTGATAAAAACGGGAAAATGCCTGTTGGATTCTTAGCAAATACCGATATTACCGGCGGAAACTCAGGAAGCCCTGTCTTAAATGCCAACGGCGAGCTTATTGGCTGTGCATTCGATGGCAACTGGGAAGCAATGAGTGGCGATATAGCTTTTGAACCCGATTTGCAAAGAACAATCTCAGTAGATATCCGTTACGTTTTGTTTATTATCGACAAATTTGCAGGGGCAAAACACTTGGTTGACGAAATGACTATAGTGGAATAGTACTAACAACAATAATAGCAAAAGGGTGGACGGTTTTAGTCTGCCCTTTTTTGTTTTGTAAAAATAGTTTTCTCTGCTTCCCAGTCCATTAATGGAAACAGCTTGTTTAGTTGCTGAATATCTTTTAATCTTGCTTCGCAAAATTTTGAATATTCGATGTCAGAAGGGTTAAAAGGTCGGTGTTGAGCGGCTTTTACAAGGTTTTCAACCTTTTTAAGCGTTTTCTTTGTCTCGGCTGTAAAGTATGTCTCTTTGAAAAAGTCAAAAACATAATTAACCGCTTGGCTTGAAGGGTGTAGCATATCTTCGTTATAAAACCTGTAGTCTCGTAAATCATCGGTAATAAGTTCATACGAAGGGAAGTAGCTGATATCGTGTTCGGAGAACTCAATTAATTGATGAATGGAAACAGTTAAAATGCTCTTGCTTAGGTGGTTCTCGACGGCACCATCTTTCCAGTGACGAACAGGACTAACAGTAAAAACAATTTTAATTTGTGGATTAAACTCAACTATTGATTTTATAAGCATTTCAAACTCATCTGTAAAATCGCAAGTGTTTAGTCTAAAGCGAATAAACTCTCTGTTAGGTATTTTATGACAATTGGCAACGATTCTACCACTCTTTTTATAACGGTAAACCCATGAAGTGCCAACAGTTATAAATAGATATTCGGCACGTTTAAGAAACAGTCTGCAATCTTCAATCGTCCTTTTAATATTCAATAGCAACTTATCTTTATCGGGGTTTGAGAATACGCTGTGATGAAGCAGGCTGTGCCATAAGCCGTTATGGTAAACCAAATCGTTGTCGTCAATCTCTATTTCTCCCAAAATAAGTCGTAAAGCAGTTTGTATTGAATAAGGATTGTAAAGAACACCAAAAGGATTCGATAAAACCTGAAATTTGTTCGTTTGCAAAATTTGGGAAATATTATCAGAAAAGCAGCTCCCAATGAAAAACATCGGTGTGCTGTAGTCAATATCGTATTTTGACTTTTCCGGCTTTATTATTGTTCTCCATTTAGAATCCATATTGTTGCAAAAATGTATTGTTAAGCCATTTTGTTATCTCTTTGGCAACCATGTTGTTATTTGCATCATGATGTAGCTCATGCAGCATTCCATCAAAAGATTTGAACTTAGATATTTGTCTAATTTTTAATCCAAACCTCATTGTTGTTTTCCAATTTGTAATAGTGTCAGAAGTTCCATGAAGCAGCAGAGTAGGAATCTTAATACTTAAAGCATTTTTACGGATATAAAACGCAGCATCCCACATTATTAAAAATGTGCCGAGTGTTATTTTTCCGTGTATAAGATTGTCTTTCTCGAAGTTGTCAAGCGCTTTTTCGTTAAATGTCAGCTGTTCTCGCATAACACCTGTTTTTAACGTCATATTTTTTAATAATGGAGATACTAATTTTGCTAACTCTATTTTCCAATTCGGCGGACGATTAATTAATCCCAACCACGGCGATGTTAATATAAGTCCATCAATTTTTGGACTTTTTTGTATTACAAAATTTGCACATATATTTCCCCCCATTGAGTGACCATATAGAATAATTGGCAGACCTTCAAACCTATTCTTGGCTAATGTGATTAAATGTTCAACAATTTTAAACGGACACTCAATAGTTCTAAAACAACCGCGTTTGCCACTTGACAACCCATGACCAGGCAAATCGGCAGTAACCCAAACCACTCCAAGATCTTCAAACTTTTCCATCCAATCCATGTATCTGCCAGAATGGTCGCCAAGACCATGTATAAGCACTATAGCAAGCTTCGGTTTTACGTTTTGTGAAGTTGCAATGCGAACATAAATTCGGTTGTTAAATAAGTTCAAATGTTTTTCGGTAAAGAGCATTTGTCTAATTTGTTTGTGGTTCTATACATTGGCGCAATACACAAAGATATTAAAAGTTTGTAAAGTTGAAAGTTATACCAATTGTAATTTTAAAATAGTCCAATCTTTTTAAAATTTTATAATGGTAAATACCGATGATACAGACACATAGTCGAAAAGAGCAATAGCGAGGTTTGGGCTATTGTATGTCCAGTCGGTATTAAAACTTGTAACTATAACTTATTGATGGCATTATTGGGAATAAACTAAACGAATAGAGTTTTCTGTTTCCATTTTTGTCATATTTGAAAAAAAGATAGTAGGTATTCAGTCTGTTGTAGGCGTTATATACTCCAAAAGACCACTTTCTTATACCATATTTTTTATTTTTTGTAAAAGAGAGGTTAACGTCCAAGCGGTGATATGCAGGTGCTCTGTAGTTGTTGCGTTCTCCGTAAACGTGGGCTTCGTCGTAAAAGTTATTATCACTATCTGTTCCGGGAGTATAATCTAAAACGTAAATCTCATATTTTGTTGAGGGCAGTGTTACAGCGTTTCCGGAGGTAAAAACCCACAAACCAGATATTTGAAACTTGTCTGAAAATTTATGACTTACTGTTATTGAGAAATCGTGTCTGTGGTCGTATTTGTACGGAAACGGTTTGCCAAAGTTTAATTTGTCAAACTGTCTTGTGTTTTTTGACAAACAGTATGATATCCAACCGGTTGTTTTTCCTGTTTTTTTATGCACTAACAGTTCTATGCCGTAGGAGTTTCCTTTTCCGTTGTTCTCAATCTTTTCCTGCCAATCGGCACTACCGGTAAAAAATGAGGAGCCTTCGCTAAACTCAATCAAGTTTTTAAATGTTTTATAGAAAGTTTCTAAACTCCACTCTATGTTCATTTCTAATTCGCCTGCCAGACCTAATGCAAATATCGACGATTTTTGCGGAGGTGCTTTTTTTGTAGCTGGCACCCACAAGTCGGTTGGTATTCCTGCATCGTGGTTGGACAGTAGATGAACGGCTTGGCTCATTTTTGAATAAGAGGCTTTTAACGACAGGTTTTCAATCAAAATAAAATTTCCTATAGCGCGTGGTTCTATCGACCAAAAAGTTTTTCCCTCTGTCGAGAACAGATTAAAGTGCGACCCAATATTGAAACTTATTCTTTCGGTTGCTAATATCTTGTCTTCTAAATAAATATAATACTCGACAGGTTTAATTGTTTTTGCACCAAAAGTTGTATCTATTGAGTTGCTGTCTGTCGTTAATAGTTTTACTTTATTCATTGTTGGAGAAAAGCGATGAAGTATTGTTTCCCCGCCAAACCTTATCTGATGTCTGTTCACAGTGTAATCTAAATCTATTTTGGCAACCAAATCATTTATCGATGATAAATAGTGGTCAGACAACCTGTCAATAGTCTTGTTAGATTGCTTTTCAATTTTATAAATATCGGAAAGTGAATTGTAAAAATAGTTGGTACTTCCCAAAGTTAAGTTGCTGAAAAGACGGTTTTTATAAATATAATTCCATCGAAATGTGGCAGAGTAATTTCCCCAATTCAAATTATTTATACCTTTAAAATTGAATGGATAATTTGTTTGAGTATCATAATCTTTTTGTGTGATACGTATTTTGTCGCGACCAGAATAGAAACTAACATATATACGATTGTTTTGATTGATAATGTGATTTACCTTTGCATTCACATCGTACAAAGCATAACCTGCTGTTGACTTGTCATCAGAGTAATAGAGGTGTTGATAGCCAAGCATTATCAAATCAAACAAACTCCGGCGCGCAGATACAATAAACGAAGTTTTGTCCTTCCATATAGGACCCTCTATCGTGAACTTGCTTGAAATAATCCCAATAGTAACATCGCCTGAATATTTCGTCATACTGCCCTCTTTCATTCTAATATCCATTACTGCCGACAATCGTCCGCCGTATCTGGCAGGAAAGCCTCCTTTGTATAGCTCTACATTTTTTATCGCATCGGTATTGAAAACTGACAGATAACCGCCAATGTGATTGACACTGTAAAGGTATATATCATCAAGTAAAATCAAGTTTTGGTCGGGGCTTCCACCACGAACATATATTCCGCTAGTTCCCTCTTTTCCGCCATGAACACCCGGCATAAGTTGAAAAGCACGAGCAATATCCACTTCGCCCATTAATGACGGAATTTCCAATATCTGTTTAACGGGGATACTCAAAACACTCATTTCAGGACTTTTTAGCCTGCTTTTATCTGCCGTTACTACAACTTCCGACAGTTCAATACCACCTACTAATTTGATATTCAGATTTTTAGATGTGTTAGGCTTAAACGAAACGGTCTGACTTTCGTATCCCACCATTCTGAAAACAAGTGTAACGCTGTCATTTTCAGGCAATGTTATGCTGTAAAATCCGAACGAATTTGTAATAACTCCCCTTTGGCTAACAAAATCATAAACCGTAACACTGGGTAATCGTTCTTTTGTTTTGCTATCTTCTACAAAACCATAAATAGTTGTCTGAGAATGAATTAAATTAACGCTAAACAGACTTATTAACAGGAAAATATATCTCATTTGTCTTATAATCATCTTCTTATTTATTGTGTCGGTTTATTGCTCTTTAAGTTTATAGATAGTTTGATTGTATGCTGCAAATATTCCGTATCCATTTTCTACATTACTGTACATTGGAACAGGCTCGCCAATATGTGTTGAGAACATTGGCTCTTCGATTATATCTCCAACTTGTTGATTGTTTTTGTGACGAAGCCAAAATTTACGATAGTTATAATAAACCGATGTGGTTGTGCGAAGTATAGCATATCTGTCATTTTCTGTTGGCGCAATAGGTTGATTAAATTTGTATCCTACAGACGCAGCTAAAAACTTATTATACATCGAGTAATCACTGCCATTAAAATGGTTGTCTGAGAAAACGTAAGTCAATGGAGAAAAATCAAGCTCACTATCGGCTCTTAGTACAGGATCGGCAAAAGTAATACCCCACTGAAAATTTATGTAGTAATGATCAGAATATTCGTTAGGGAAATATTGATCGATAAAAAAAAGTTCGTAAAAATTTCTCTTACTTTTATCGGCAATTGTTATTTCGTAGTCGTGATGTGGGTCTCCATACTCATCGTAGGTGTTTCCAGATGAATGAGTGCCGTATGTAATAAATGTTTTTTCGGGCACAGTATCGGTTGCACGTATTGTAGGATAACCCTCTAACTCAACCTCAACTGTATAGTAGTTGTTTTCGGTTGGATATACTGTTTTTGACGCATATCGTCCTTTGCTACTGTAAGTTAGGTTTTCGAGAAGCGTATCATTACAAAAGAGTTTTACGTTGGCATTATCTATATATTCAATATAATTGTCTAATATTGAGGTTGTTTTGCTAACTTTTACAGCAATAAGACTATCAGGGCAGATTAATCCATTTAAAACCAATCTTTTTTCAATGTACTGTTTTTTCATCTCTATCTCTTTTACGCACGATACCGAGAAAAAGAGTAGTAAAGCTAAAATTGTTTTTGTCCGCATATTGCAGTTTAGTTAAAGTTGAAAGTTTGCGAAGTTTAAAGTACTTTTTACATTGTTAGTTGGTTGAAAATTTCTAACAATAGAAATTTTATCAATTTCGTTTAGAGATTAGTTTTGTTACTGCTCACGAGTGCTACAACCATCAATGTTTTTACAGATAATAACGCATGTTGTTAAAAAATATTCTCGATGATTTGAGAATTTTAATTTATACCTATCGCTGGACAATTGAGGATTCCTCGGATAGAGGACGGTATTTGCAATTAGGTAGTACAAATATTAATTTTCTAAGGGTTTATTCTTTTATAAAATTTTACAATCGGTATTAAAGTTTATTGCACTTTTTGATAAATCTCCCACGCTGTTACTTCGCATGATATTAATAAATTACAAAAAAATAACCATAAAAATTCGTGTTTTATGTAAAATGTAATTATATTTGCAGCAAATTTCAAAGCGATAGATGATATTTTGGGGGGACAATAGTCCCCCTATTTGTTAGGTTTATGATAACGTCTGCACAAATTGATAGCATTGTTAGAGATAGTATCACGGGTACTGAGATATTTATTGTGGAAATAATTATCTCTTCTGGTAACAACATAGTTGTTAGATTAGATCATCCTGAAGGATTGCTAATAGATACTTGTGCACATATATCACGACAAATTGAAGCATCGTTAGATCGCGATTTAGAAGATTATTCGCTCGAAGTTACATCGGCGGGCATCGGAGAGCCGTTTAAAATTAAAAGACAATACGAAAAAGTTATCGGAAAAGAGATTGAACTCGTATTGAAGAATGGTAATAAAATGATAGAGACACTCCGTTCGGTCGAAGATGACGGAATAACAGTATCGCAAAGCAAAACAAAATATAGTAAAAGTGCTTTGAAAAAGATGCCGAAAGAGGAACGTGAAGCGATTGAAAAAGAGCAAAACAGACCTGTAAAGCTGACATGGGAAGAGATAAAGTCGGCTACGGAACACATAAGTTTTTAACGAGAATAAATATATAAACTAAAATACTGACAATTAATAATGTATGGTTTTAGCCATTTTAAAATAATAAAGTGACACCATGGAAATATTAGATTTAACCGACACCTTTTCAGAGTTCAGAGAACAAAAAAATATCGATCGTACTACTATGATGCGAGTTATAGAGGATGTGTTTCGCAACACATTAGTAAAATTATATGGCGACGACTCTAATTTTGACATAATTATAAATCCTGACCGAGGCGACTTTGAAATATGGCATAATAGAACAATCGTCGATGACGATAGTCTGACTGATCCAAATACACAAATCACTCTTAGTGAAGCCCGAAAAATTGAAGATGATTATGAAATAGGCGAGGAGGTTTCAAACGAGTTTAAATTTGAAAGTCTAGGCAGACGTGCAATTCTAGCACTTCGTCAAAACTTGGCATCAAAAATTTTGGAGATAGAGAAGGAACAAGTTTTTAATAAATATAAAGAGCGCGTTGGTGAGATAGTTACAGCTGAGGTTTATCAAGTATGGAAAAAAGAGATACTGTTGTTAGATGATGAAGGTACAGAGTTAATTCTCCCCCGTTCAGAGCAAATTCCAAGTGACTTCTTCCACAAATCGGACACAGTTAGAGCAATAGTAATAAAAGTTGAATACAAAAACGGAAATCCAAATATAGTTTTATCACGGACAGCAAATGTTTTCTTGGAAAGATTGTTCGAAATGGAGGTTCCTGAAATTTTTGATGGATTAATAACAATTAAAAAAGTAGAACGTATTCCGGGAGAACGGGCAAAAGTTGCTGTTGAGTCATATAATGACCGCATTGACCCTGTAGGAGCCTGTGTTGGAATGAAAGGTTCACGAATACGTGGAATAGTACGAGAATTAAGAAACGAAAATATTGACGTTATTAATTATACAACCAATCCAAATTTATTTATTTCCAGAGCATTAACTCCTGCAAAGGTAACATCAATCAAAATTGACGAAGAAAACAAAAGCGCAGAGGTATTTCTGCCAGCCGACCAAGTCTCTTTAGCAATAGGGCGAAATGGGGTCAATATTAAGTTGGCAGGACTTCTTACGGGGTACGAACTTGATGTGTATCGCGACGATGTTGAAGAGGGTGATGATGTTGATATTGAGGACTTTAAAGATGAGATCGAGGGCTGGATTATTGATGTTCTGAAATCAATAGGATGTGATACAGCGCAAAGCGTACTACAACTATCGCGAGAAGAGCTTATTTCAAGATCGGATCTCGAAGAAGAGACAGTTGACGAGGTACTTAGAGTTTTACGCTCTGAATTTGAGTAAATCAAAGTTTTGATGATATATTTGCAATTATTTTTTAACAAAAACAACAGGTGACAGAGCATATGGTTGAAGGGAAAAAAACACGACTTAGAGAAGTAGCCAAAGAATTTAACGTTGGCATAAATACGATTGTTCAATTTCTTGACAAAAAAGGTATACACATTGAAAGCAATCCGAATAGTCGCATTGACGAAGATGTGTATGTTATTCTGTTCAAAGAATATGCTACCGATATCAATCTAAAAAAAGAATCTGAAAGACTAAATATTTTAAATCCTGTAAAACCACAAACAGTTACTATCGATCAAGTAGGTGACACAGTAGTAGAAGAGGATACTGAGGTTAGAATAACCGATTTTACTGCGACGAAAACAGAAAGTACTAGTACTCCAGCGGAACCTGAAGAGAAAGATTTGCGACCAACAGAAAAACCAGACGTTAAAATTCTTGGCAAAATAGATCTTGATACACCCAAAAAACAAAAGCCTGAAACCAAAAAACAAGAGAAGACAGAAATAAAAGAGTCCAAAGAATCAAAAACTTCAACCAAAGCCGAAAAGAAATCTGATAAAAAGCAAGCAGAGAGCATAACGCTTGTACCTGATAAGTCGCAAGAGCCAGTAGTTGTTGATAAAATTGAACTTGATTCTAAGACCAAAGATAAAAAGGATGTAAAAAAAGCATCCAAAGATGATAAAGAAAAACTGCAACCTGCGGCTAAAAAGCCTGATGAGGCGATAAAAGGGAGCGAATCCGATACAAAAGCAGAGACCGCAAGTACCACAACCGAAAAGGAAGAGATATCCTTTATTCAGTCAAGAGTTGAGAAGTTGAGTGGTCCAAAAGTATTGGGTAGGATTGAATTACCCGAAGAAAGAAAAAGAAAACCGGGTGAAACAGCAGCAAGTTCAGAAGAATCAGGAGACGCCAAGAAAAAGAGAAGGCGTCGTAAACGTATAAAAAAAGAGATAACAGAAGTAGATAAACCGCAGGAAAGCCCTACAGCAAAATCAAGACCTGCTGAATCTGATAGAACGCAACGCGAGGCAGGAGGAGAACGTAAGAGAAGACCGCAACAGACAACAAGAAAGAAAGCTCCGGCAAAACCTGAAATCAGTGAAGATGACGTTGCAAAACAAATAAAAGATACGTTAGCGAGACTTACAACAAAGACAAAATCGAGAGCAGCAAGATATCGTCGCGAAAAGCGCGACGCAGCGCATGAAAGACAACTACATGATACAGAAGAACAAGAAGCAACAAAAAATGTTCTAAAAGTTACCGAGTTCGTATCAGTTAACGATCTCTCAACGATGATGGATGTTCCTGTAAACGAGGTAATTGCAACTTGTGTGAATATGGGGCTGTTTGTTTCAATAAATCAAAGACTAGATGCTGAAACAATGGCTCTTGTTGTTGATGAGTTCGGTTATGAAATAGAATTTGTAAGTGCCGAAGTACTCGAAGCAATTCACGATGATGAGGAGGATTCGGAAGAGGATTTGGTAACACGTCCACCAATCGTAACAGTTATGGGTCACGTTGACCATGGGAAAACATCACTACTTGACAGAATACGCGACACTAACGTAATTGCTGGCGAAGCTGGTGGTATTACCCAACATATAGGAGCTTACAGTGTTGAGCTATCAAGCGGAAGAATAATTACTTTCCTTGATACGCCAGGTCACGAAGCCTTTACTGCTATGCGTGCACGTGGTGCTCAGGTTACAGACGTTGCTATAATCACAATTGCTGCAGACGATAGCGTTATGCCTCAGACACGCGAGGCTATTAACCACGCACAGGCAGCTGGCGTACCTATAGTATTTGCAATCAATAAAATAGATAAAGAGACGGCAAACCCCGAAAAAATCAAACAGGAACTCGCTAGTATGAATATTCTTGTTGAAGATTGGGGCGGAAAATATCAATCGCAAGAGATATCGGCTAAAAAAGGAATAAACGTTAAAGAGTTGTTAGAAAAGGTGTTGGTTGAGTCAGATCTATTAGAACTAAAAGCCAACCCGAAAAGACGTGCGTCAGGAACGGTTATTGAAAGCCAGTTGGATAAGGGTCGTGGATACGTTGCAACTGTCCTTGTTCAAAACGGAACATTAAAAATCGGAGATATCGTTTTAGCAGGAACTACCTACGGACGTGTAAAAGCGATGTTTAACGAACGCGGACAAAATGTAAAAAAAGCAGGACCATCAACGCCAATTCAGATTTTAGGAATCAACGGTGCTCCGCAGGCTGGAGACAGATTCAACGTTATGCAGACAGACAGGGAAGCCAAAGAAATTGCTATGAAACGCGAGCACCTCGCGAGAGAGCAAAGCTTTAGAGCTCAAAAACATATCACTCTTGAAGAGATCGGAAGAAGAATTGCAATTGGAAACTTCCAAGAGTTGAACTTAATTGTAAAAGGTGACGTTGACGGCTCAATTGAAGCATTAAGCGACTCGTTGTTAAAGCTTTCAAATAATGAGGTACAAGTTAATGTTATTCATAAGGCTGTTGGACAAATTTCTGAATCGGACGTTTTGTTAGCAGCTGCTTCAAATGCTATAATTATTGGATTCCAGGTGCGTCCTTCAGTAGCAGCACGAAAAATGGCAGAACATGAGGAGATTGACATCAGACTCTATTCAGTTATTTATGATGCTATTAATGAAATTAAAGATGCTATTGAGGGAATGTTGGCACCAGAGGTTAAGGAGCAAATAACAGGAACAGCTGAAATTCTCGAGGTGTTTAAAATCTCTAAAGTTGGCTCCATTGCTGGTTGTATCGTGCGAGAAGGGAAAATTAAGCGTAATAACAGTGTACGAGTTATCAGAGACGGGATAGTCGTTTATACTGGTGAATTAGGCTCATTAAAACGTTTTAAAGACGATGTAAAAGAAGTAACAAGTGGCTTTGAATGCGGTATGAACGTTGAAAGGTTTAACGATATAAAAGTTGGAGACTTTATTGAAGCCTTTGAAGAGGTTGAAGTAAAAAAGAAACTTTAATAAATTAATTGAAAGTAAGATAAGGGAGAGTCTTCCCTAAAAAAATATTTTGCAAAGGGTTGAAGTTTAGGTTTCAACCCTTTGTCTATTTTTCAACCGTTATTCTGAAATCATCTATAAAAATCTTTTCTTGCGATGGGTTGTAGATGTATATTTTTATTAAATCTGCCTGCTTAATAGTGTCTGGAATAATGATGTTTTTGTTGTATTTAACCCATTTGTTAACTTCATTGATATCGCTTTTTAAATCAAATCCAACCCAGTAGGGGTTAAAATCTGTTCCATATGCTTCCATAACTAGCATTGTATTATGATTTAAGGAGGCTTGATTTAGCATGAGTTCAATAGCAATATTTTGTTTCAGGCTGTCAGGTATAACTTTTAGGGGATACTCCAATGTAATACTGAAATCGTTGCCTGCACCAGTCAGAGACGACTTTTTGCCAGAATAAGCTAATTCTGTGGTTATTGTGTGCATTTGTCCCCAAACCACATTTTTATCATCGCAGTCATTAAAGAAGTCCGTGTGGTATGTGATACTGTAATCTGCTTCTACGTAAAATTCATTGTGCCAGGTCTTTAATGCTTCAGAAACGTTTTTGGCAACTGTTTTTCTCCCCTTTTCTGCATAATGTTCTGTAGTCCAGTCTTGGTCAATAAACTGTTCATTTTCTACTGAATTCAGACTACTAACCACTTTAACACCTCTGTTCTGAAAATATTGTTCCAGAATTTTAGCGTTTTCGTTTATCATAAAAATTAAATCATCACCGACCAACTCCTTTGCTTTTTCGGTATTTTCAGCCAATAGATTAAAAAGAAGGTTCCAGCCCCTTTTTTGAGCTAGTTTAATTATCTCATTAAAATCCTTAATTCTGGGATTATTTGTGGTATCTATTTGGAAACCATAGGTTTTAATATAGGCACAAGCCAACTTGGTCTGTTCGTAGTCAATATTTCCACTACTGTCTTTTATGCCTGAATTTGCCATCCAATTATCCCATTCAATCACGTTTTGAAATTGAAAATCAAATGGTAGTTTGAATTTATCACTTTTCATTTTCTTCCTACATTGCTGTTCTCGCTCGCTCTCTGATTTAATATCATATCCTTTGAATGACAGCAAAAACCTGTTGAATAATGGTGGATACTGTTTGATAAGGACTAAGCTTTTTTGCAACGGTGTCTCAAGATTCGAATAGATCCATTCTGCATTAAAAGATCGCAGGTTTAGGGTAACAACAATGGTTTTAACCTGGTTATCGGTAGGAATATTTTCTAGCAAAACCTTATAAATACCCGCATGGCTTGCAGGTTTTGTAATGTCGTAAGTGTTTAATTTTGGAAAAAAATCTCCGATAAATGCAGAAATGGGTCTTTTATCAATATCATCTCCACGAAAAGTGATATTTGATGATTCACCTATGTAAATAATATCTGCATCATTTGGAATATCTCTAACCAAATTTATTATGTCTGAATGTTTTTGAATATCAGACTCATAGAACCATTTGCTGTAAATGAAATTTATGATTACTATGACAATAGATAGAAGAAATATTTTGAATAGTATTTTTTTACACATCTCTTACCGTTTAGAATTGGAAATAAATAAAAGGAAAATTCTCTACCCCCGCATGGACAATAATGCTGAATATAAAAATGCCGTAAATTATCCATCTGCCAATAAGTGGCATATTTGCCAACCATGAATCAAAGCGTTTATTGTAAAGCAAGATATCTGTAATAATAAAAACTATCAGCCAAAACCAAACATAACCCGGAATTATCAGTGCTTCAGTTATTTGTCCTGTACCTGAAAACAGCAGAGAGAAAATATTAATCGCTTCGCCGAAGGACTGACTCCTAAAGAATACCCATATTAAAGTAACTAAACCAAAGGTTTTAATTGATAATAGTATATGCCAAAGAGAGTACGGCTTGTGCTCTTTTTCTAACCTAAAAGTTGAATTAATAATTTTTTCAAGTATGTATAAAATACCAAACAGTGCACCCCAAATTAGAAATGTCCAGTTGGCACCATGCCAAATCCCACTAACAACGAAGACAATTAAGATGTTAATAGCCCATCTGCTTTTTTTAACCCGATTGCCTCCAAGTGGATAGTATAAATAGTCTCTAAACCAGGTTGATAGCGAAATATGCCATCGTTGCCAAAATTCAGCTATATTTTTTGCAAGGTAGGGTGTTTTAAAATTATTCATAAGATTTACACCCATTATTTTTGCACTTCCTATGGCAATAACCGAGTATCCGTAAAAGTCGCTGTAAATTTGGAAGGAGTAGAAAACCATTCCTGTTAAAATATCTAATGAAGAGTAGTTGCCCGGGGTAGCGTATATATTGTCAACAATTCCGGCTAAGTTATCTGCAATAACCATCTTTATAAACAAGCCGTAGAGAATAAGTCGCAACCCATTAGACAGGTTGTCGTAAGTAAAATCGTGCTTGGCTTTTAGTTGAGGTGTTAGTCTGGAAAAACGTTCAATAGGTCCGGCAACCAGCTGAGGGAAAAATGAGACATATAGGGCAAAATATCCTAAGTGTTTTTCAGCCTTTTGTCGTCCAAAATAAACATCTATGGAATAACTTAGAGTCTGAAAAGTATAGAACGAAATCCCGACCGGCAACAAAACATTCATTAATGGTATATTTCTGCCAAACTCTAATTTGTCAAAAAGTAGATTTATATTTTCTGCAACAAAATTGAAGTATTTGAAGAAAAAAAGTATCCCTAAGTTTGCAAAAAGATTAAATATTAAAAGTAGTAACTTTGATTTTTTATCAGGATATTTTTCCATTAAAACACCACTAAGGTACCCCACTAATGTTGATATAGCTATTAAAAATACGTACTCTACTTTCCAGCTCATGTAAAAAAAATAGCTTGCCGCAAGAAGTAAAATCCACCTAAATTTGTGAGGAAGCAGAAAGTAAATAATTACCACAATCGGTAAAAAAAGAACATACTCTATTGTATTAAAAAGCATATATTTTAAGTTTCAGTATTAGAGGTTTAATTTACTCAACCTATACAAGCGGGGTTTAGCGTTTTTTTATGAATTGAATTATAATAAATATTCCAAAGTGTTGTTAAAACTTTTACAAAGGTACTCTTTTTTCTTTCTAAAGTGTGAACTGTCTATTAGTAAAAAAAGCTGTATCGTATTAAGGAGTCTTCAGTAACTTTATGCTTAAACTTATAAATAAACGCTACCTTTGTGTTGATTTTATCGCATTATCATAGGTCATATTTCTAGTTTATGCCACTCTATACAACATCGAATAAAATAATAAACGACCCGATATATGGATTAATCTCAATGCCGGGCGGGGTTGCTTACGATATAATTAATCATCCTTGGTTTCAGCGATTACGGCGAATTAGACAAGTAGGGTTAACCAACTATGTTTATCCCGGAGCAATACACTCAAGATTTCAACACACTATTGGTTGTGTTCATTTAATGCAACTTGCTTTAGATGTACTAGAAGCCAAAGGTGTTGATATAACGCCCGAGGAAGCAGATAGTACCATTCTGGCTATTCTTTTGCACGATATAGGGCATGCACCGTTTAGCCACTCTCTTGAAAATATGCTGGTTAACAAAATGCGTCATGAGGAGTTGTCGCTTATGGCTATGACAGAGTTGAACGAATATTATAATGGAGCGTTAAGCACTGCTATAGAGATATTTACCAACAGATATCACAAGAAGTTTTTACATCAAATGGTGTCGTCTCAAATCGATATAGACAGGCTTGATTATCTCAATAGAGACAGCTTCTTTACAGGTGTAAGCGAGGGTGTAGTTTCGCACGACAGAATAATAAAAATGCTTAACGTTTTTGATGATAAACTGGTTGTCGATCAGAAAGGGATTTATAGTATCGAGAAGTTCTTGGTGGCTCGCCGTTTGATGTATTGGCAGGTTTATCTGCACAAAACGGTTATTAGCGCTGAACAAATTCTGAGAAAAATAATCAAAAGAGCAAAATATTTGATTTCTCAAGGTGAGGAGCTGTTTGCTTTCCCTGATCTACACTTTTTTCTTTCAAGTGTAGATACAATCGAAAACGGTCAATTTGAACGATTTGCAGCTGTTGATGATGATGATATTTCAGCATCAATTAAGGTTTGGGCTAAACATAGCGATACCGTTTTAAGCTATTTGTGCAACTCGCTTGTAAACAGAAGGTTGTTCAGAGTAAAGATTGATAATAAACCATTTGATATTAATGTAATTGAAGATACTCGTCAAAAAACGTCTAAATTGCTGAATATAAGCTATGAAGATACTGAATATCTTGTCGTTTCCAACACATTGTCAAACAACACGTATCAGCCATTAGACGATGAGATATCGATATTAGACAAATCGGGTAAAATTCAGAGCATTATTGATGCAAGCGATATGTTTAATCACGAAATTATGTCGAAAACCGTATTAAAGTTTTATTTTTGTTATCCAAAACAGCTTGACCAGCTAATATAACTTATAGCCTAATAAATTATAATAGTCACTATCTTAAAAATATTAATATGCAATTCACAGCCGAACAAATAGCCGCAGCCCTTGAAGGGACAGTGGATGGTAATGCCCAAGTAGCTGTAAATAACGTTTCTAAAATAGAGGAGGGCAAACCCGGAACACTTAGCTTTCTTGCAAATCCCAAGTATATAAAATATATATACGAGACAGACGCTTCAATAGTAATAGTAAATGCCGATTTTGTTCCCGAAAAACCTGTAAAGGCAACACTTATCAGGGTAAAAGATGCATATACGGCGTTTGCAACTCTTTTGAATATGTATGAGCAGGCGAAACCACGTCCGGTTGGTATCGACAAGCAAACAAGTATTGACGATAGTGCAAAACTCGGCAAAAACATTTATGTTGGTCCGTTTGCCGTTATCAGTAGAAATGCTCAGATAGCCGATGATGTGCAGATACACGCCCAGGTTTTCATAGGACCAAATGTTACGGTTGGAAAAGGAACAATCTTGTATCCGGGTGTTAAAATATACGAGAACTGTAAAATAGGTAGCAACGTTATAATACACTCAGGAACAGTTGTAGGCAGTGATGGTTTTGGGTTTGCGCCTCGTAGCCAGCAGGAGTTTATGAAAGTGCCTCAAATAGGTAGCGTTATTATTGAGGATTTTGCTGAGATTGGAGCAAATGTAACTATAGATCGCGCAACGATGGGTAATACCATTATCCGCGAGGGTGTTAAGTTAGATAATTTAATACAGGTCGCTCATAACGTTGAGATTGGAGCAAATACCGTAATTGCTGCTCAGACAGGTATTAGCGGCTCAACCAAAATTGGAAGCAACTGTATGATTGGCGGGCAAGTAGGTTTTACAGGACACATTGAAATAGCAGATGGTACAAAAATCGGGGCACAATCGGGGATTGCCAACAGTATTAAAACACAAGGTCAGTCTGTATTAGGTACGCCAGCCGCAGATTATGCTATTCAACGCCGTGCAATGATTTTAACTCAAAAGCTTCCTGAAATATGGAACAGGCTAAACAACATTGAGAGAAAAATCATGGATGAGGATTTATAAGGGAAAAGGTGCAAGGTACAAGGGGAAAGGGGTCGCTAATTCCTTTTAACTTCCCAATCCGTGATAATCTGTTCAATCCGTGTAGTCTGTGTTCAAATTCCTAATTGTAATACATTTGTCTTCAAACAGATAAAGCAAGTCAGTATAAATAAAACAGCCTTTAATTGCAGCTACGTTTGAGGCAACCACTTTGCTTTCTTTAAGTTTTATGTCGTATGAATACAGATCACCTTCGTCAATAAAGTGAACAATCTGTTTAGAAATTTGCGATTTTTCGAGACCTTTCTGGTAGTGTCTTGTTAAGTACTGTCCAAAAAAATCTAAAACCAACCAAGTACTATCTGTCATTAAAAACCAGAGCTGTTGGTCGTAGGCTACCATTTTTTTTATCTCTGAAACATGTCCGTAGTTACTGAATGAGAACGAAAGGTTGATCCTCAAGTTATTTTGCAGTTCGTATATTGTATTGGTTTGCATATCGGCAGCCCAAATTCCTCCGCTTATAGAACGGCAAACTTTAGTAATGTCGTAAATTCCCGAAATTGTTAAATCCAAAGGATCAGCAATTTCTAATAGATGTCTGTCCAAAACTGATATTTGATAAGATTCCGGGTAAAAAACCAAAACCCTTAGATTATCAGAAGCGTCAATGTAAATTAT
This sequence comes from Bacteroidales bacterium, assembly GCA_012519055.1. Lineage (NCBI taxonomy): Bacteria > Pseudomonadati > Bacteroidota > Bacteroidia > Bacteroidales > Bacteroidales bacterium. The sequence continues at coordinate 34,442 of JAAYQU010000002.1, forward strand.
GTTGTTTGTGGCAGGTGGAGTCCATTTAGCAATAATATTTCCTTTATTGTCAAACTTTAGTATTTCTCTACTGGTATTAATCAGAATATTTCCGTGGCTGTCAACGTGCCAATCGGTATATTTCCCAGTATCTATTCTGACTTGCGAAAAAGCAGGCAGCAATCCAAAAGCCAGAATTATAGTTGTAAGTATATACTTCATTTTCAGTTAAAAGTTAAAAGCACTTTTACCTTGCTACTTGCTCCTTTTACCTTTCCTACAGGTTCATTGCCAACAGTTCGTCAATATACTTTCTATCATTTGCAAGGCTCGGCACCTTGTTTTGACCGCCAAGTTTGCCACGTTTTTTCATCCAGTCGTAGAATAAGTTTTCTCGTGCAACAATGATTTCGGGAGTTTTAATAACGCTATCCTTAAATCTTTTTGCCTCATAATCACTATTTAGCGATTTTAAAGCGTTATCTAAAATAAACGCAAACTCTTCTAAGTTGTCTGGTTGCTCCTCAAACTCTATTAACCACTGATGCCGAGCATTATTGTTGTCCATAAAAACAGGTGCAACGGTAAACTCTTTTATTTTTGATTTTGTTTTATCTGTAGCAATTTTAAGCGCGTCAAGCGCGTTGTGCACCATAAGCTCCTCGCCAAAAGCGTTTATGTATTGCTTTGTGCGTCCGGTAATTCTTATTTTATGAGGTTTTAGTGATGTAAACTCCACAGTGTCGCCAATAATATATCGCCAAAGTCCTCCGTTTGTGCTGATTACAAGAGCATAGGTAACGCCAATCTCAACCTCCCCGATAGTTAAAACGGAGCAGTTTGGTTGACCAAATTCCGATAGAGGAATAAACTCGTAAAACACACCGTAATCAAGCATTAACAGCATATCAGATGTGTTTGGATTATCCTGTATAGCGAAAAAGCCCTCGCTTGCGTTATATGTCTCCATATAGTGCATGTTCGGAGAGGGTATAAGCTCGTTATAGGCTTCTCTGTACGGAATAAAGCTAATACCACCGTGAATAAACAGCTCCAGGTTAGGCCATACTTCAAGCAGGTTGCTCTTTCCGGTTTTTTTCAGCACCTCGCGAATTAATACAAGGTTCCATGATGGAACGCCTGCAATGCTAACAACATCTGTGTTTATTGTTGACTCGACTATTCGCGCTATTTTTTCTTCAAAGTCCTCTATTAAAGCGTATTTAGCTTTTGGTACACGTGCGAAATTTGTCCAAAAAGGTGCATTATCTATTAATATTGCAGAGAGGTCAGCGTCAAAAGTTTTTTTCTTGTAACTATTTATTTTTGTGCTACCTCCCAGGGTTAAAGTCTTTCCTTTAAAGGCTTTGGTATTTGGGTAATTCTTATGATAAATTGACAAGACATCTTTTCCTCCGCGAAAATGGCAATTTTTTAAAGCATCATTAGTTACAGGTATAAACTTACTTTTGTCTCCGGTTGTTCCCGATGATTTTGCAAACCATTCTACGGTTCCGGTCCATAACAAATCTTCCTCTCCCGATCTAAGACGTTCAATCCATGGTTTAAGGTCATCATATTCCTGTATGGGGACTCTATTTTGAAAATCTTCAACAGTTTTAATTGTTGAATAATCGTAAAATTTGCCCCAAACTGTGTTTTTTGATTTCTTAATAAGGTGTTTAAATACTTTCTCTTGAGCTTTAACGGGATGTTTTCTAAACCACTCTATTTCAGCTAATCGATTGCGACCATATAGCGCAACTATTGTATTTAGTAGAGACATAATAATGTTACTTTGATACAAATATATGTAAAATCAATTAACAATTAGCAATGTGTAATTAACAATTTTCTTAGGAGCGAGGGCAGAGCCAAGCCAGTTTGAGCTATGCCGAGTGACGACAGAAAATGTAGTGAAACTGAACTATGCCAATGACTACGGCGATTTACTTAGCGAAGCCGAAGTATTGAAAGTAATTAGCAATGTGCAATTGTCAATTAAAAATGAATAATTGTTCATTGTTAATTGCTCATTGCTAATTGCCCCGTAGCTTTTTGATAGTACGTTAGTTTCGTTTTAAATTCGGTTTTTGCGTCTATTAGATTACTGTGTGCTTCTTGCCACTGTGTTTGTGATATTAATAAGTCGGTTAGTAGCTCAGCACCCAATTCGTAGCGTGTTTGACTAAGCTCAAGGTTTTCAGATGCCTGTTTAAGTGCTGTTTCACAAATTGATATTCGCATAAAAGCATCTTGTAAATCTAATTTTGCCTTTTCTGTCTCTAAACTAAGTAGTCTGCTGTTTTTTTCTAACTCTAAATTTTTGATATCGCGTTCTGCTTTTGCTGATTTAACCTTGTATACTCCTTCGCCCCAGTGGAATAGCGGTATTTTCAGAGAAGCCATAATATTAAAACCGTTGCTTTTTTGTTCCATACCCGTAATTTCAATACCTCCAATCCATGAGTAACCTGCACTTACTCCAAAAGTTGGAAGGAAGTCGGCACGGTTCATTTTTATTTGCTCGTTTTGCATATCAATCTGTTTCATCAAAAGAGAGTATTCGGGTCTTTGCGTAACATCTTCATTTCCAACCATCGATAGAGCTTCCGATGAACAATCAATAACAGTATCGGCTACAACAATATCGGTATTAAACTCGAGCCCTAACGCTTGACAAAGTGCCATTTTTGATAATGATAATCCGCTACGGGCTTTCTGCAAATCTAGTGTTGCCTGATTATGTTTTACCATAACTTTTCCAAGTTCGTTTTGATGAACTAAGCCTATGTCAACACTTTTGCGCACAAAGTTTACAAGAGAGTCGAGCATGTCTAATGCCTGGCTTGCCAGTTTAACTTTCTCGTTTACAGAAACATAAGTCCAATATGCTTTATCGGATTCAAAAATTGCATTCATCTCTTGCAGACTCAGATTTTTCTCTGCCATCTGCTTACCCAATTTTGCCATTTTGTTGCCAGTGATTATTTTCCCTCCAGCAAAGATGGGTTGTTGCAAGTTAACTCCTGCCAAATAAGCTCCTTTCAGGGTTAGCTCTAAAGGCATATAACCATATGAATTAAAAACAGGGTTACCGTCCGGACCGTAAATTGGGTGTCCCGTAATAGGGTGGTAGAAATAGTCTGGTACCAATTGTCCCGACATTGGGTCGAGTTTAAAAGTTGGAAGATATAGATCCTGTTTAAATGTATTGGTTAAATATGCCATTGTAGCAGAGGCTGATATCGAAGGCAGATACATTGTGCGAACAGCTTTCCTTTCAGCGTCAGCCTTTTCGATAGTCTTTTCAGCTATCTTCATATTGTGATTGTTCTCAATTGCTAACTCTCTGGCGCGTTCTAATGTAAGAACCTCTTGCGCTGATACTCCAATTGTTATGGATATAAGCAATATTGTATATAATATCTTGTGTCTCATGTAAATTAGTTAAAAGTTATAAGTTATAAGTAGAGACAGGGTATGCCCTGTCTGTACAATAATTTGCATGTGCTGTCGTCTGTACATAATTTTCTCAATCGTTTTCGGTTTTTTCTAAGTTTTAACACGGTAAAAAATAGCATATAATATTGGTACAAAAACTAATGTGATTAATGTTCCTACAATTAAACCGCCAATTACGGCTACTGCGAGGCTTCCGTACATTGGGTCGGTTAGCAGTGGCAACATACCTAAAACTGTAGTTGCCGAAGCCATAATAACCGGTCGTGTTCTCAAAATGGTAGCATTTACAATAGCATTGCGTGGTTGATTGCCCTCTTTAAGCTGTCGTTCAATTTCGTCTAACAGAACAATAGCGTTTTTCACTAACATACCTATCAAACCAATGGTTCCGATAATCGCCACAAACGTGTAAGGTTGCCCAGTCAAAAGAAGTCCGGAGATTACCCCAATCATTGCCATTGGAATACATAGCAATATGATAATTGGTCGCTTGAAGTCGTTAAAAAGTATTACTAAAATCAGAACTATCAGTATAATTGTTACCGGGAAAAATCTAAATATGTTATAAACTGCTGTATGTTGTAGCTCATGCTCTCCCATCCAGCGCAACGAGTAGCCTTCGGGTAACTCAATTGATTCTATCTGTTCACGAATATCGTTACGTGCAACCGCAGGGTTGTACTCACTTTTGGGTTCGCATTGTGCTTGAATGGTTCGTTTGCCATCAACACGGCGTACAATTTGTTCTTCCTTTTCAACATCGATACCCGATGTTACTGAACTCAATGGAACTGAACGTATTATCTCGTTTTTAATATCTTCCAACGATTTTATTCCAATCATTAATCCCGCTAACGTGTTTTTATCAACTGAGTTTACGTTAGGGATCATATTCCACACAGGTATATCGTCAAGTTTTTCGATACTCGAACCGTCTTTATCGGTCATTCTCAATTTTACAGCAATTGGGCGTTCGCCCTCATAAATAGTTCCCAAGGGCACCCCTTCTGTTGCAGTTAGCAGTGCCAAAGCCAAATCTTGACGTGATGTGCTGTTTCTGCGAGCTGCGTCCATTTTATATTGTGCCACTAACGATTTTCCCATGGGCTCCCAGTCAACACCAATGGTAGACTTGTCGATGTATGGGCTTTGGTGCATTATCTCCATAGCTTGGCTTGATAGTTGCCTTAATACAGCTGGGTCTGGCCCAGAAAATTCCGCTTCAACAGTATGCGAAGCTTTAACCGACAGATTATATTTTCGGAAACGAATATTTGCATCGGGATAATTGTTTCTCAAATACTCCTCGAAAATGGGTTTCATTCGGTTAAGTGTTTCGTAGTCCTCGAAATTGACTAACACTTCGCCGTAATTATCAGCAACATCGCCTATTGGACGCACTAAACAGTATCGAGTGGGAGTCATTCCTTGACTTGTGGTGATCAGCACAACTTCGTCGTATTTTAGAAAGTGTTCTGTTATTTCGTGCAAGTCTTTATGCATTCTGCTTGCTGTTGTCCCATAGGGCAACTTATATTCGATGTAAGCCTGACTATAGTTGAAGTCGGGGAAAAACGTTTTCTTTACATTTTTGATATTGTAAATAGCGACTAAAAATAGCAGTAGTGATATTGTTAATGTGGCAAATTTATGATGTAGAAAAAATGTAACAGTTTTTCTTAACCATTTATACAATGGAGTATTAAATGGGTCTGTGTTCTGTTTTTTCTCGGGAATTTTAAGAAAAATAGCCGAAAACAGAGGCACCTGCGTTAGAGCAAATACCCAACTAAGTAGCAGTGATATACACAATACAACAAACAAATCGTGAACATAGGTTCCTGCTGTGTCTTTTGACAGAACAGCTGGAAGAAATGCAAAAACTGCGATAAGCGTTGCTCCTAAAAGGGGCCAGGCTGTACGTTTGGCAGGGATAGTAAATGTGCTTTTACTGCGTCTGCCTTGCTGCTGCATTCTGACTAATATTCCGTCTATAACCACAATTGCGTTATCAACCAACATTCCCATTGCTACTATAAACGCACCAAGCGAGATACGTTGTAACGTGCCATCTGTGACATAAAGGAACGGAAATGTCGCTACTACGGTAAGAGCGAGTCCTCCGCCGATAATCAAACCACTTCGTAAACCCATGGTTATCATCAGTATCAAAACTACTGTAGCTACTGACATTATAAGGTTTATCATAAAGTCGTTTATCGCGTCTCGGACTATATCGGGCTGGAAGAATATTTTTTCAAAATCGTAGCCCGCAGGCATTTGAGCATGTAGCTCCGACATGCATTTATCGACACGTTCGCCTAAATCAATAATATTGTAGCCCGACTCCATTGATATCGAAATACCAATAGCTTGCTTGTTATTTAAGTGTAGCGTGTTTTTCATCGGATCAGGGTAGGTGCGTACAATTTCGGCGAAATCGGAGAGTTTGAAAATATCTTGGTTAAATCCTGTAATTACGATGTTTTCTAAATCTGTAATGCTGTTTGCTTTTCCGCTGACTTTCACACGTAATTGCTCATCTCCAGTAGTAAGCATTCCTGCATAAAGCGATGAGTTATAGTCGTTTATAGTTGTTATAAGCTGTAAAGGCAAAATTCCCATTTGTGCCATTTTTTCCTGCGACAATACTATTTCAACTACTTCGTTTTGCTCACCGTAGATTGCGACTTTGCGCACTCCTTCAACTTGTAGTAGATTGCGTTTGATATATTGCGCGTAATCCGACATCTCTGAAAGTGAGTAGCCGTCAGAGGTCATTGCGTAAAACATGCCGTAGACGTCTCCTATATCATCAATAACCATTGGTTCTTGTGCTCCCTTAGGAAGTTTTGGTGTCGCGTTTTTAAGTTTACGTCTCAAAAACTCCCAACGTTGCTCAATCTCCTCTTGTGGAACGGTCATTTTTAGCTCAACGTCAATCATCGAGACATTAGCGGTCGACTGTGACTTTATGCTCTCAATATCAGCTAATTCGCTTATTGCGTCTTCTAACACAGATGTTACTTGCATTTCTACTTCATGCGCAGACGCACCCGGATATACGGTCACAACTTTGGCAATCATGACTACAATTTCAGGGTCTTCTAACTTACTGATATAGCGATATGAGTACAATCCAGCTATAAATAACGCTACTATCAGAAAATAAAAAATGTTCTTTTTTCTGAATACAAGTTCCGAAATATGCATTATAATAATCCTCCGATATTTGTTTCACTAATAGGCTCTATGATTTCAACTTTCTCGTTGTCTTTGAGCGAATTAACGCCCGATACAACTATAGTTTCATCGCCCTTTAGCCCCGATTTTATACTAACTTTACCATCTCCATATATCTCTCCAATTTCGATAGCGTATTTGTTTACAATCGAATCGGATTTGTTGACAATCCATATGTTAGGCTCTTCATTATTGTAAAATATTGCGCCAAGCGGTATAACCAAGTCGTTGCTGTCGGTGCGTTTGTACTCCATTGTTATGGCTACCTCCATACCCGGAAAAACTCTTTTGTCAGATTGTGGACCTAAACCGTAGTACATTCTGTAAAGTAAACTGCTGTTGGCTTTTGCCTGATAGTTAAGTAGTTGTAATGGTATTTCTGAAGCATCATCAATATTAAGTTTGCAAGTAACTTTTTTAATCTTGTCTCGTTCGACAAAAAGTTTAGATGGAATATCGACCTCTACCTTATATGAGTTCACATCTAACAGATCAGCAATGGGCATTCCAATGTTTACAATTTCACCTTTTTGGAAATTTATGTTTTGGATATAGCCCGAGAAAGGAGCGTAGAGCTTAGTGTCGTTTAACTGATCCTTTGCACGATTTAGCTGTGCTGTGATCATCTTTTCTCCTGCTACAACTTTTTGATAATCAGCCTCAGTAACCGCGTTTTGTTTATAAAGTTCAATAACCCGACTTGTTTCGGTAGTAACCTTATTGTATTCGGCTTGAGCCACAGATAGTTGCAGTTGATAGTCGCGTGGGTCCATTTCTGCAACCAATGCCCCTTGCTTTACAAAGTCGCCTTGTTTTACATAAATTGCTTTTATCGGTCCGGCAACTCTAAATGAGAGATTTACGGCACGTGATTCCTTGATTATGCCGGAAAATTCTTTTGTCTCTGTGTCCGATGCTTTTTCAATAGCTGCAACTTTAACTTTTCGTACTATAGCGTCGTTTTCGGGCTTACTGTTACCGCAACCGTTGATAAGTACAAAAATAAATCCCAAAAGTAGTAGTTGTTTAATATTCTTCATAGTGTTTATTATTTTTTCTTGCTATTAATGAGATACAAAAAAACATTAAAATGACGTTATAACCGTTATGGTGTTTCCGAAGTGTTGAAATTCGGGAATGAAACGTACTATGAAAGGTAAAAGGAAAAGGGAGCAAGGTGAAAGTATTTTAAAGCTTTACAAGCTTTTAACTCAATTAACTATATTTGCCATATATAAATTAATTTGCCAGATGCGTGCCAGATATACCTTATTGTTAGTTGTAGCTTTAAAATTGCTGATAGCCACAAGCTCGGCGGCGCAAAGCTTGTCAAACTTAAGGTGTATAGAACTGCCCGCTTCTCAAAGCTATTTGTTTGATACAGCTACTGTTGTTCCAAATTCATTTATTATATATCAGGACGATATAATTATCTCCGATTCGCAGTTTACTTTTTCGTCAGAAACCAAACAGTTAAATATTAGTGGATTAGACTCAAATAAAACTATACGGATTTGTTATAGGGTTTTGCCTCAAGAGATTACAAAGCCCTATTTTGTAATGCAGCCACCAGAAGTAATTTCTACACGTAGTGCTTATCAATTTCAGTTTGACAACAAGCAACCCACTGATATTCAGACAACCTATACACAGCTTGACAAAAGTGGGAGCGTTAGCAGAGGTATTTCAGTTGGAAATAACCGCGATATGTCGCTAACTGGCGGGCTTAACCTGCAAATGTCGGGAAAAATTGCTCCCAATTTGTGGTTAGCAGCTTCGTTAACTGATGCCAATATTCCTATTCAGCCCGAAGGGAATACAGCGCAGTTAAGCGATTTCGACAAAGTATTTATTCAGATATACAACAATAAAATTAGTGCAACATTAGGCGATTATCAACTCTCTATACGTGAAAATCCATTTTTGAAAGTCGATAAAAAACAGCAAGGTTTTTTATTTGAAGTCAAACCACAAAAAAATGATAGTACCAAGTTTATTTACAGCGGATTATCGTCAGCATCGGTCAGTAAAGGAAAATATCATCGCCAGACACTGGTCGCTATTGAGGGCAATCAAGGACCATACAAGCTCTATGGAGCTAATAACGAGCACTTTATTATTGTAATTGCGGCATCGGAGAGAGTTTTTATTGATGGCGTTTTGTTGGAGCGCGGAGAGAATGGTGATTACATTATTGATTATAATGCTGCGGAAATAATGTTTACTCCACGTTGCCCAATCAGCAGGCAGTCAAGAATAACCGTAGAATTTGAATATAGCGACAGGACTTATGCCCGTTTTGTGGCTGCCCATGTAAGTAAATGGGAAAGTAACCGCACGCTCTTTTCCGTAGCCGTGATGTCGGAGAGCGATGCAAAAAATCAAACCTATGATGTTGATTTAAAAGACGAATGGCGAACTCTTCTCGCTGAAGTAGGCGACAATATTGATTCGGCTTTTGTGATTAATGCACACGAAGAGGAATACAATCCAGAAAGCGTTCAGTATGCGCTCCAAGATACCTCATATCAAGGTGTTGACTATCAAATATATCGATATTCGGTTAATAGGGATAGTGCACGTTATAGGGTTGGTTTTTCGTATGTTGGCGCAGGAAACGGTGATTATGTTTCAATAACCGGATATATTAACGGAAGGGTTTACAGATGGGTTGCTCCCGAAAACGGAGTTAAGCAAGGCGATTATGAGCCTATCACACTGCTTATTACACCTAAAAGCAAACAGAATATTGCTCTAAAAGCCGAACACAAATTAAAAAAGAGCACAAAGATATATTCGAATATAACTTATTCTAACTCAGATATTAATACCTTTTCAAAAAAAGATAGTTACGATAATCACGGTGTTGCATTTGTATCGGGTGTTCAGTTCGGAACCGACAGCTCACGATGGTCGAGTAGGGGCGAATATCAGTTTATACACAAGTATTTCGAGACTTTTGAACGATATCGTACCACAGAATTTGAACGCGATTGGAATATCGAAACAGCTTCAGAGCGTGCAAATGAACATATTGCCACATTTGGAGCGCGGTGGAATAATAAGCAAATTGGGGCGGTTGAATATAACGCCGAGGCTTTGGTTAGTGAAAATATTTACAAGGGAATAAAAAATAGCCTACTTGCTAATATCGATACCAAAAAAGTTATCGTAAAATCCAATTTGTCTATAGTCAACTCAGAGAGTGACTCTATTAACAGTAGGTTTGCGAAGGCAGATGTTAAAACAGGTTATCTTATAAAAAATGTTCTTTCGGGGGTAAAGTTGCAGGCGGAGGAAAACCATCGAACAGTTAACAAATTAGTGTTAGACCAATCATCATTTAGGTTTTATGATGCTGCACTGTTCTCTGAAACAAAAGGAACCAACTTATTCAAAATGAATATATCAAGCGGAATTAGAAACGATGAAAAATGTTACAACAGCAGTTTTGAGGAGCTTACAAATGTAAAATATGTGCAGTCGGAATTTGTTTTAAATATTTCACCTACACATAGTTGGGAGTTTATGGCAAATTACAAAAACATTGAGCCTCAAAATCCCGACTATTGGACAGATATTAAGCCGGAAAATACTTTAGGAGGTAGAATTACAAATCGTATCTCTTTGGCTAAGAGGGTAATATCGCTATCGAATTTTTATGAAATTGGGTCGGGTTTGGAATCCAAAAAGGAGTACGCTTACATGAAAACGGTACCCGGCGAGGGAACTCATATCTGGCGTGACCTTAATAACAACTGTATTAAAGAGTTATCGGAATTCGAACTTGCCCCGATTGCTGCTGAAGCTGACTATATCCGCTATTTTATCCCAACAGACGACTATATGAACGCATATTACTGTCGCTATCGTGGCAATATCAATATAAACCTTAACAGGTGGCAAAATAGCAACAAAAAGTTGGTTAAGATTATTGCAAAGCTATCTAACCAGGCAAATTTTCAAGTAAATCATAAAACCATCGACAACAGATTTATCTCTTACGGAAATCCTTTTTTTGTGCCAAATTCTGATTCTGTAATGTTGTCTAATCAACTATCCGGTAGAAATACACTTAGTTACGGTCGTTCAAATGCGCGTTGGGGAGCTGATTATATAATTAGCAAAACGCAGAATAAGCAAATGCTTGACAACGGATTTGAAACACGAACAAATGAGAATCAATCGGTTGTGTTGCGTGTCAACTTTTTACAATTCTTTACTGTTTTAAACGAAGCTGCAATGCAAAAGTCGGCGTACAACTCACAGGCATTTTCCTTTAAAGATTATACCATTGGCTCGTTAAGTGATGAAATTAAACTTGAAATTAATCCCAATATTGCAACTAGGTTTGAGATCAAATATAAATATGCCGATAAAAACAATGATTTGAGTTTAAACAGCGTCGAAGCCCATAATTTTACTCTATCGTTTCAATATTCAAAGGTGCAGAAAGGCAATTTTAATGTCTTAATAGGCTATGTTCATAATAATTTTTCAGGCAATGCGGAAGATCCTACAAATTTTGAGCTTTTAGAAGGTTATCAGATTGGGAAAAACCTGACTTGGCAGTTGGGATCAATTGTCAATCTCTCGAAGCATTTTCAGCTAACTTTTCAATATCACGGACGCACGTCTCCCCAAATAAAAACAATTCACACTGGAACTGTAATGGTTAAGGCTTTCTTTTAATCGTTAAATATCAATAAATTATATTAACAATTCCCTTTTTTGTGATTTTTCTTCCTGATATTGTGTATTCAGCTTGCCAAATATAAGCTCCTTTTGGCACAAGGCTTCTATTATATACGCCGTTCCACTTTCTATCAACGCTGTGAGTGAGGAAAAGAGTAGCTCCCTGTTTGTTATAGATTGTCATTGTAAATGTCTCAGGATAAAAACGGGTCACTACAGGACCAAAGGTGTCGTTAACTCCATCTCCATCAGGAACAAATGCGTTGGGCCATAGAAGATCGTCGTGAAGTGTAATGCAAACGACATTGCTAAATATTGAAAGAGTATCGTTTGTTGCCTGAATATAAAAGCAAATTCTTTCTGCTCCTCCTGCGTCTGATTCTATGATGTACCTATAAGAATTCCCAGATGTAAAACTCTCTATTAACTCCACTTGTCCATCGTCTTTAAATAGCTTATAATTAAGTCCTAAAACAGAATTAACGCTGTTCCATTGTAATATGATATCATCGCCAGTATCAGAATGCTTTAAAAGGATTGATTCTACCGCTAAACTATTGTCGTACTCGGTGCCGCAAATATCAATAATAGCTGGTTTGAAGAAATATATCTCTTTTGTTGATTTGACCGTAAATTTAGCTGTGCCTGATAAATCGGGTTTAACAGAAATACGACTATGTGGAGAGTTCAAATTGTTTTTATAAGTATAAAGAACAGCAGAGTCAGTATCTCGGTAGAATCTGTTTTTAACCTCAATGTTAAACGTTTTGCCTGAATTGTCAATTATTGAAACAGACGAATTCTTTGAAATATTGATAGTGTCGGCTGTATAGGGGCGAAAAGCAGAGGTTGAACTTCCTGTGTCCCACGTTGCCCGAACAGCTATTAAGTGAGACTCTCCTCTGATAACAGAAGTTGATCCATAATTGTTATTCCCATGGTTTCTGTTGTCAACATCAACACCGTTTGATATGCAAATAGTTGAATATTTTACATTTGTTGATCCCACATAACTACTCCATGATAAATTGAGTTCCGATTGACATAAATGATAAGCTTCGAAATCAAATGTAATATAGGAGTGAGGTAAAGACATCCCTGACAGACTATCCGTAGAACTCATTGACGCAATCGTATACAGCCAGTTTTCATTGATTACATCAACATTATTATCGATATAAGTATATGGAGATGAGGCACTAACCGTATCAATCGCTATATAGGCAAAATCTTGGACAGTTTTCCTGTAGATTACAAATCGTGTTATACTAACGTCATGTTCCACATGCCAGGCCATTCGTACTTGATTATTGGAAGCTACTGTTACAGAGTCAATCGTTGGTATAGGTATTGTTTGTGATTTCAATTTTACTGAGCTGAAAAACAGACACACCAACGAAAAGCATAATACTTTAAAAGTAAAGTCATCCCTAAGAATAGTCGTCTTAACTGTAATTAATTTGTTCATTTAGTAGGTTTTAGTCCCAAAGATATAAAAACAAGTATTAAAAAAAGATAGCTTGACGTTATAATTTGTGTACAAATAATTATTTTTGCAACGCAAAAGCCACCTTAGCTCAGTCGGTAGAGCAGGTCATTCGTAATGATCAGGTCGCGGGTTCGAGTCCCGTGGGTGGCTCTTTTGGAAAACTTAAAAAAACATATATTTGGCTTGTGGTTGGAATCAGGGTAAGGTTAGGAACTTTGTGTGTTCCCCTCCTGGTTCCAATTTTGTTTTAAGTGTATTGTTTGAGTTGCTGTTGCAACAAGTCGTAAAAAAAAGGCTGTCTATATTTTTAAGACAGCCCCCAATTATAAAAAAACTATCCTTTGTTATTGGAACCTAAGACATGAACAATCTTATGTTTATAAAGCTCTTTTAATTTATCTCTGGCTGGTCCCAAATATTTACGTGGATCAAACTCGGCAGGTTTGGTCGCCATAACTTCACGTACTGCTGCTGTCATAGCTAAACGTCCATCTGAGTCGATGTTAATTTTACATACAGACGATGTTGCTGCACGACGTAATTGATCTTCAGGTATGCCAATGGCGTCTTTCAAAGCTCCACCATATTTATTAATAGTTTTAACTAAATCTTGTGGAACTGATGATGAACCGTGTAAAACAATTGGGAATCCCGGTATTCTTCTCTCTATCTCTTCAAGTATATCAAAACGTAGTGGAGGTGGTACTAATGTTCCGTCTGCGCTACGTGTACACTGTTCCGGTGTAAATTTATTTGCTCCGTGCGATGTTCCAATTGAAATTGCCAATGAGTCAACCTTTGTTTTTTTAACAAAATCCTCAACCTCATCCGGATTGGTGTATGTATGAGTTTCTGCTTTAACATCGTCTTCAATTCCTGCTAAAACTCCCAGCTCTCCCTCAACAGTTACATCATACTTGTGTGCATAATCGACAACTTGCCTGGTCAGAGCAACGTTCTCATCATATGGGAGATGCGATCCGTCGATCATAACCGAAGAGAATCCCATTTCAATACAGCTTTTACATAACTCAAAAGTATCTCCATGGTCTAAATGTAGCACAATTGGTATATTGTGTCCAAGTTCCTTAGCATACTCAACAGCACCTTGTGCCATATATCTGAGTAAAGTTTGGTTTGCGTATTTGCGTGCGCCTGATGAGACTTGCAAAATAACGGGTGACTTTGTTTCAACACAAGCTTGAATAATAGCCTGCATTTGTTCCATATTGTTAAAATTGAAAGCGGGTATTGCATATTTCTCCGCAATTGCCTTGGCAAACATTTCTCTGCTGTTTACCAATCCTAATTCTTTGTAGCTAATCATAATGATATTGGTTTATATTGTTTGAAGATTATAATTAAAAAATGTTTGACGGAATAACTCGCTATGAAACAATACAAAATTAAGAAAAATCTTTACATATGCAAGATTAATGATTTATATTTTCTGGATACTACTCTAATAACCTTATGTTCTTTAGTATTGTATATATGATGCAACCGTTATTGAAATAACTTCAATAAAGGTTGCTGTAGTATTCCTTTTGGGTATTATAAAAAAGAGCTGTCTCACAACGAGACAGCTCTTTTTATAAGATAAATGTTGTTTTAAT
>JAAYQU010000003.1 GCA_012519055.1 Bacteroidales bacterium
AAAAGAGCTTAATAAAATGATTCGTGATGATAAAAACATTGACTACCTAGACCAACTATATTTTGCATTAGGAAAAATTGCTGAGAATGAAGGGAAAATAGAAGATGCAAAAACACTATATTTAAAGTCGGCACACTCATCAATTAACAATAATAATCAAAAGGGACAGTCATATTTAAGTTTAGGGAAACTCTATTATGCAGAACCCGACTACATAAATGCACAAATGTATTTTGACAGTGCTATATCATTGGTTTCTAAAGATATTCCTGATTTTACAACATATTTTCGCCTTTCACAAAATCTTAATCAACTCGTATCATACCTAAATGTTATCACAACACAAGACAGTCTGCAGCGTATGGCAAGAATGTCCGAGAGCGAACGAAATTCATATATCGACAGAGCTATTGCTGAATTGACAAAAAAAGAACGAGAAGAAAGAGCTCGCGAACAGATGGATAGAGTAGCTGCATCGCAAATGCAACAGCAAAGTCGGTTTGTAGATCAAACCACTCCATCATCGGGTGCGTGGTATTTCTACAATCCAAATACATTGTCGTCTGGTTCAATGTTGTTTCAATCAAAATGGGGAAACCGTGTTTTAGAAGATAACTGGAGACGTTCCGACAAAGCATCTACGGGAGTAAACCTGTTTTCAGACGAGTCTATTGTCGCAAGTACCACTGCTGAGAGTCGTGAAACCGATAATACAAAACGCGAATATTACCTCCAAGATGTCCCACTAACAGACTCCGCCATGGCTGTTTCTGATAGTATTATTCATGAGGCAATGTTTATGGTAGCCGGAATATATAAGGATAAAATAGAGGATTTACAAAAAGCGCAAGAAGCATATCTTAATTTACTAAATCGATTCCCCGAAACCGAGCATGAGCTTGAGAGTTGGTACCACCTGTATCGAATATATAATACTTTAGGCGATAACTCAAAATCAAATATTTATAAACAGAAAGTTATTAATAAATATCCGTTAAGCAAATATGCACAATCAATGACCAACCCAGATTTCTTCAAGCAAGAAGCTTCTAAAGAGCAAGAGTCTAGATTTTTATATTCAACTACTTATAAACAATTTGAAAAAAATCAGTACGATAAGGTCATTACAAACGCCGATTTTGCCGACTCTCTATTTCCGGGAAATCCTTACCAAACAAAATTCGCTTTACTAAGAGCAATATCAATTGGCAAAACAACAGATTCTGCAAATTTTGTTGCTGTAATCGACAACTATATAAAATCATACCCTGATGCTCCCGAAATGGCTCTCGCAAGGGATATCAAAAATTATCTAACAGTTCCTCAGAAAGAGCCAGAAGGCGTTGTTAAAACTGAAGAAGAAGGGTTGTTGGCAGAAGATGGAAAGCATGATGAAAAATTTGTTGAATATATATACAACCCTCAAGCAAAACACTATTATGCTGCTATAATTTTTACAAAAAGGGCAAATACGAACAGAATAAAATTCAATATATCAAATATGAATATTGACTACTATTATATGTTTGAATTCAATGTAGACAGTGAGTTTTTCACTACCGAAACAGACCTAATAACAGTTAAAGACTATAAAGACGGACATACTGCAATGAACTATTATCACTCTGTAATATTTGTTGATGAAGTATTTTCAGATCTCACACATTCAGATTATATACAATTTGTTATTAGCGAAGATAATTACAGAAAACTTATGGAAACCAAATCAATAAATACATATTTTGATTTCTTTAAATCGTCATACCTAAAAAACTAACCATAAGTCTAAAACATTGATAATAAAGCTCTAAATAGATTATTAAAATGCCAAACAGTATTAAAATATTGTGGATTGATGATGAGATTGAATTCTTGAAATCACACGTTATTTTTCTTGAAACAAAAGGATATTCAATCACAACCATTAACAGCGCAATCGACGCATTAGAGCTTTTGAAAAACGAGAGTTTCGATATAATTTTTCTTGATGAAAACATGCCGGGCATGTCGGGTCTTGAAATGCTTGACCAATTGAGAATAATACTGAACGAAACTCCGGTAATAATGATTACTAAGAGCGAAGAAGAACGACTAATGGAGAACGCTTTGGGTAGCAATATCAAAGATTATCTGATAAAACCAGTGAATCCCAATCAGATACTAATGGCTATTAAAAAAATTGTTGAGCACAAGAAGTTAGTCTCTGAAAAAACTACTACCGATTATCAAACCGTTTTTCGCGAACTTGGTACAATGATTTATGAATGCAAAAAGCATTCAGATTGGTTTGAGGTATATAAAAAAATAGTGTGGTGGGAGCTTGCACTGCAAAAGACTGATTCTCCGGTAGATATGCAAGAGGTCCTGCAAATGCAAAAAGAGAGTGCAAACACCGAATTTGCAAAATATATAAAGAAAAACTACGAAAAGTGGTTTAGTTCTGATAGTGACGACCGCCCAATACTCTCGCCCAACGTCTTAAAACACTATGTGTTTCCACACATCGGCAAAGAAAAAGTGATGATACTGCTAATCGACAACCTGCGTTTTGACCAATGGTTAGCCATAAAGCCTTTGATAACAAGATATTATAAGGTGGAAAACGAGGCAATGTATTACAGCATTTTACCAACAGCCACTCAATATGCCCGCAATTCATTATTTTCCGGCTTAATGCCAGACGGAATTAAGCGCATAATGCCCGATGCTTGGCGAGAAGAAGATGATTTGAAAAACGACCATGAAAGCGACTTGTTCAAAAGTCACCTCTCTAGAAACGGCATTACCGAACCATTTTATTTCGAAAAGGCAAGTAACATAAGGTCTGTACGTAAAATAATAGAGAACCCCGGCAGATTTGTTGAAAATCAACTATCTGTATTGGTTTACAACTTTATTGACATGTTGTCACACGCCCGAACCGATTCCGAGTTTGTCAAAGAGCTGGCATCGACAGAGCCCGCATACAGAAACCTTACGCACTCATGGTACGAACACTCGCAACTAAACAAGCTGATCGAATTCTTATCAGAAAACAGTATTCGCCTTTTTATCACAACCGACCATGGTTCAATAAAAATCAACCGCCCAGTAAAAGTTATAGGAGACCGTGACACCACAACCAATCTGCGATACAAGTACGGAAGAAATCTCAATTATCCTAAAAATGATGTTTTTGAAATAAACAAGCCCGAAGCTGTTGGCTTACCACGCTTTAGTTTAAGTGGGAATTACATTTTCTCCTGCGGAAACGACTTCTTTGCATATCCCAACAACTACAACTATTATGTTAACTATTTCAAAGACACATTCCAACACGGTGGAGTGTCACTTGAAGAGATGTTAATTCCAATCGTTTCACTGGTTCCGACAAAATAAAACTTTCAGATATGTCAGAAATAATCATAGAAAACCTAAAAGTTTTACCCGTCCGAGTTGAACAACTAATAAATGAACTAAAACCACATAGTAACATTTGGGCTTTTGATGCGCCAATGGGAGCCGGCAAAACAACAATAATTCGTGAGATATGTGCGCAACTACAAGTAACAGACAATGTTACAAGTCCAACATTTAGTATTATCAATGAGTATAAAACAAAAGAGGGCAGATATATTTACCACTTTGACTTTTACAGACTTAACAAACTAGAAGAGGCAATAACAATAGGTGTTCAGGAATATTTTGAAAGCGAAAATTTATGCCTGATAGAATGGCCCGACATTATTCTTCCAATCTTACCTGAAAGATATAACTTAATTAAAATTAATGCTTTAATCAATGATACTCGAGTGTTAACTTTGGAAATAAATAAAATATAACATTTCTATTTCTAGTTAAAAAACTCATCTTCATAAACATCAACCTCTTCCTCTTTTGTACCACAGTCAAGACTATAAGTAATTGTTTCAGGCTTTTCAAAAGTATCTGTCGGATAAATATTTAGCGAAGGATCTGCATACACCTTCTGAATAAACAAAGCAAATACAGGCAATGCCATATTTGCTCCCTGCCCAATACTTAAATTATCGAAATGGATTGACCTCTCCTCCCCTCCTACCCAAACTCCACAGGTAAGTTTTGGAACTATAGCCATAAACCAACCGTCTGAGTGATTATTAGTAGTTCCGGTTTTAGCAGCTATTTCACCATTAAGATTATATCTTAATCTCAATCTTACGCTTGTTCCCTGATTAACAACACTTTTTAGCAAATCTATCATTAAGTAAGCTGCATTTTTCGATATCGCCTCATTTTTTACTGCACTAAAGGTTGACAGGACGTTGCCATTTTTATCCTCAATTTTTGTAACAAAAATTGGTTCAACATGTATCCCTTTGTTTGCGAATGTCCCGTATGCACCAACCATTTCATATAAAGATATATCAGCAGAACCTAAGCAAATGGAAGGAACTTCCGGAATGTAGCTATGAATTCCCATTAACTTAACCACATCTATAACTGCCTTTGGCTTAAACTGTTGCATTAACCATGCTGATATATTGTTTTCCGAGTTAGCTAAACCCCATTTCAATGTAACCATTTGACGATCATATTTGGAACTGCCAGAGCTTTGTGGCGTCCATGTATCGCCCGTAGGAAGTAAAAATGTAACCGGAACGTTAGGCACTTCATAACAAGGAGTATATCCCTCCTGCATTGCTAATGTGTACAAAAACGGTTTAAAGGTTGAACCAACTTGCCTTTTCCCACTCTTAACAGCATCATATTTAAAATGCTTGTAATTAATTCCACCAACATAGGCCTTTATCTCTCCTGTATGGTGATCCATAGCCATAAAACCACAGTGCAAAAAGTGCTTGTAATATTTTATCGAATCAAGGGGCGACATAACTGTATCTACATCACCACGATACGAAAATACTCTCATTTCTGTTTTTGTGTTGAAATTATCTAAAATTTCATCCCAAGTCATTCCAGATTTATTAAGTACTCTATATCGTTCACTACGACGAATTGACAACTTAATAATATGATCAACCTCATCTGGAGTTAGCTCATTTGAATATGGGGCAGTCTTACTATATCGTTTTTCTGCTCTAAAAGCAGGTTGTATCTCGTAAGCTAAGTGCTCAAATACAGCATCCTCTGCATACTCCTGCATTTTAGAATTTATGGTAGCATAAATCTTCAATCCATCACGATACAAATCATATTTTGAGCCATCTGGCTTAAAGTTTTTATTACACCATCCAAACAAAGGATCTGTGTTCCAAAGGTCAGCATCTCTCTCGAAACTCTCTGGGTTTCGATAATTGCGTTCATACGGATTTTCTGCACTTATATACATTCGAAGCATTTCGCGAAAATAGGTGGCTAGTCCCGCTGTATGATCTAACAAATTATAATCAAGCTCTATAGGGAGTGACGAAAGCGAATCATAATCATGTTTCGACAAATATCCGTATTTAACCATTTGAGACATCACAACGTTTCTACGTTGCGTAGAGCGTTCTGTGTTTCTTACGGGATTATACATAGAAGGTGCTTTTAAAAGCCCAACAAGAACTGCTGCCTCCTCAACTTTAAGAGTTTTAGGCGATTTGTTAAAAAACGTACGAGAGGCCGAACGTATCCCAAAGGCGTTACCACCAAAGGAAACTGTATTTAAGTACATAACCATAATCTCCTTTTTGGTATAGTTGCGTTCAAGTTTAACGGCAGTTACCCACTCCTTAAATTTAGCTATACTAAGGTGCGCCATACGTCCTATAGAACTACGGTGTTCTGCTGTGTCACGAGGAAAGAGATTTTTTGCAAGTTGTTGAGTTATTGTGCTACCTCCACCCTTGTTTGTTCCTGTCATTACCCCCACAAATACTCTAACCAATGCTATTGCGTCAATCCCTGCGTGTTTTTCAAATCTGTAATCTTCCGTAGCTAGCAGCGCTGTTACCAAATGAGGAGACAACTCATCAAACGTTGCATATGTTCTATTTTCAATAAAATATCCCCCAAGAACGATATTGTCTTCAGAAATAACCTGAGAAGCTATATTACTCTTTGGATTCTCCAAATCCTCAAAGCCAGGCATAAAACCCATAGCACCTGAGCCTATTAAAAGGAGTATTACAAAAAATATAACAATTGGCGAGAATACAATTAAATATATTGCCATTATAGACCTCTTGCTCATATACTTATAATTTTTCTATTTAATATAATATATGTTGATAATTTCAATTCACTAAGCCAACGCTTTAGACATAATAACGCTATTGTTTTTTCGTATCAGTTATTAAAACAATAATATCTTGGATGACAAATATAGCACAAAATACATCGTAGACTTATTTTAATCGTGTTATTTATTGAATGTGTCAAAAATAAATATATCGTTTTACACCCTGACTATTCGACTATTAAACACATTTTATACGTTGCAAAGCACAATAAACTAGTTTTAAAATAAAGTTTTTAAACAAAAAAAGTCTAAAGAGTAATTTTAAATCTCTTATTTTTGCATCAAAAAAAATTGAAGAATAAATTTGAAATAACAATTCGCTTGTTGTGTCAAAATTTTTTAGTCTGTCAAGATATTACTCTTATAAAACCAATAACAATTAAACTGCTAAATGAAGAACCTTGTAATTGTAGAATCACCAGCCAAAGCAAAAACCATTGAGAAATTTCTTGGTAAAAATTATACCGTTAAGTCAAGTTATGGACATATACGCGATTTGTCTAAAAAAAATCTTGGTATTGATATAGAGGATGGATTTATTCCCAATTATGAAATAGACTCGGGTAAACAAAAAATAGTTACAGAACTCAAGGAGAGTGTTAAGAAAGCTAATATGGTATATCTCGCATCTGATGAAGACCGCGAGGGAGAAGCAATAGCGTGGCACTTAGCCGAAGTTCTAAAACTTGATAATAAAAATTCTAAAAGAATTGTTTTCCATGAAATTACACCAAAAGCTATTGAACATGCAATAAAAAATCCACGAGACATTGATAAAAATCTTGTCAATGCTCAACAAGCACGAAGAGTACTCGATCGTTTAGTAGGATTTGAAATATCACCTCTGCTTTGGCGTAAAATCAAGCCTTCATTGTCAGCAGGACGAGTACAGTCTGTTGCTGTTAGGCTTATCGTAGAAAGAGAACGCGAAATACAAAATTTCAAATCAAGCTCAAGTTTCAAAGTTATCGGACATTTTATTTGTCACAAAAACAATCAAGACTACTTGATTAAAGCCGAATTGAACAAAAGACTCAATGAAAAAGAGGTAAAAGAGTTATTAAAATCATGCTCTGATTATCAGTTTTCAGTCAGCGAAATACAAACAAAACCCGCTCGTAAAACACCAGCAGCTCCATTTACCACGTCAACTCTTCAACAAGAAGCCAGTAGAAAATTTGGATTCTCGGTTTCACAAACAATGGTAATTGCACAAAGATTATACGAGAACGGGTTTATAACATATATGCGTACCGACTCAACAAATCTCTCCGAAGATGCCTTAGCTGCAGCAAAAAAACAAATAACCTCTGTGTTCGGGCAAGAGTATTCTCAAACTCGACGCTACACAACAAAAGCCAAAGGAGCACAAGAAGCACACGAAGCTATACGACCAACATATTTCCAAAATCAAAGCATAAAAGGAAATGCTGCCGACCAGAAACTATACGATTTAATATGGAAACGAACTGTAGCCTCACAAATGAGCGATGCTATTATTGAAAAAACCACCATTACCATACCATCTCCGAAAAAAGAGTACAAATTTATCGCTATAGGAGAGGTAATCAAATTCGATGGATTTTTAAAACTGTATATAGAGTCGTACGACGATGAAAATGAAGATAAAGAGGCAGAACAAAATATTGGTCTTCCTCCAATAAAAGAGGGACAACCACTTACCAATTCGTTAATAGAGGCGACAGAAAGATTTTCTCAACATCCACCAAGATACTCAGAAGCAACATTAGTTCGCAAACTCGAGGAGCTTGGTATTGGAAGACCGTCAACATACGCCCCAACAATTTCAACTATTCAGCAACGCGAATACGTTGTTAAAAAAGATCGTGCTGGAGAAAAAAGAAAAATTAAAATTATCAAGTTACAAAACAAAGTAATCAAAGATATAGAGAAAACCGAAACTTATGGAGCAGAAAAGTCAAAACTGTTCCCAACTGATATCGGGATAGTTGTAAACGACTATTTAGTTGATAAATTTGAAAATATTCTTGACTACAGTTTTACTGCCAATATCGAAAAAGAGTTCGATGATATTGCCGCAGGCACATTGCAGTGGGATCAAATGTTAAACGAATTTTATACTCCATTTCACGAAACTGTTGTGAAAGCAAGTACTGAAAAGGATAGAAAACGTGTCGGAGAAAGAATTCTTGGAACTGACCCTAAGAGCGGAAAACAAATATCAGTGAAAATTGGGCGTTACGGAGCAATGGCGCAAATAGGAACATCTGACGATGATGAGAAACCACGATTTGCAGCATTAAGAGCCGACCAAAGTATTGAAACAATAACACTTGAGGAAGCCCTGCAACTATTCGCTCCTCCTAAAAATTTCGGTACTTTTGAAGGGTACGAAATCACATACGGTTCAGGACGTTTTGGGCCATATCTAAAACACAATGGACTTTATTATAGCATTAAAAAAACCGAAAATGTTGATGACATCGATAATAAAAAAGCTATAGAGATAATATTAAACAAACGAGAGACAGATGCTCAAAAAATCATAAAAACATTTGAAGAAAACGCAGATATAAAAATTTTGAGAGGAAGATTTGGACCATATATCTCATATCAGAAAAAAAATTATAAAATTCCAAAAACACAAGATCCCGAAGAATTATCAATCGAATCATGTTTTGAAATCATAAATAAACAAGATTCTGCCAAAAAAACCGAAAAGAGCAAAACAACAAAAACCACAAAAACCAAAAAGGGTACATCAAAAAAATAAGTCTAAATGTTTGAGTTAAAAGATTTTTTTAAACAGCCAGAGACAGAAAGCATAGAGAAGTCAAGTAATTCAAAAACGAAAATACACAAGGCTTGGGAAAACGGATATGATATTTCCAATTTCAAGATGGCAATTGTGGGTATTTCAGACAACAGACATATTGAAAAAATTAATAATCAGCAGAATAAAACATTACAGCAGATACGACAACATCTGTTTGAAATCTTATTGCCTAATAGCAAGCTATTAGTTGATTTAGGAGATTTAATTGAGGGCAAAACTGTAAAAGATTCGTATTATGCATTATCTCAGGTTATTACAACATTACACTCAAAACAAATAATACCATTAATAATAGGTAGTGGAGACGACTACATATACGGAATTCACTTGTCTCTAAAAGAGTTAAACAAAAACATGAAACATGTACATATCGACTACCAATTTGATAATAAGCAAAATAGAACAAAAGTAATCGATAGAGATAACTATTTTTACCACGCAAGCAAATTAGAGAAAACTATATCAGAAATTAGCATCTTGGGTACACAAGCCTACTATTCTGATTCTGAAGACTTCTCTAAAAACAATAAGATTATGTTCTCCTCTCACCGATTAGGGTGGATAAGACAAAATCTATTCGATTCAGAGCCACTGCTTAGAAATGCCCATATAGTCACATGTGACATGAACTCAATTAAAATATCCGATAATCCTGCCAACTATTTAGGAATGCCTAATGGATTTTACGCTGAAGAAATCTGTCAACTTGCTTGGTATGCAGGATATTCGGGTCAAACATCGGTTTTTGGTGTTTTTAATTATTTCTCAGATTTCGATTTTAGGGATACTGGCAGTAAACTTATTTCCCAAATAATATGGCATTTTATTGATGGGTATATGCAAAATCCAAGTGAAAATCCCGAAAATGGATTAAAAAATTTCGAACAATTGCATGTTTTTTGTGAAATAATCTCAACAGATCTACTGTTCATAAAAAGCAAAAAAACTAATAGATATTGGTTAATGATAGAAAACAGGCAAGAAAAAACAAAAAGTATTTTTCTTCCAATATCAAAAAATGATTATTTAGAAGCTGCTGGCAACAAAATATCAGATCAAATAATACACTACTTATCAAACAATAGCTAAATTAACAGGCGAAATGTTTTATAAAATAAAATTTTCGCATTATTATTGCGTTAATAATTTTATCGACAAACAATTATTCATTATGTTTGCACATAAAATTATTTTTTATTTACTTTACCGTCTTGAACGATGTAAAGTTTATGAGTTTTAACATGAATCTCGCAAAATGAGGACATATATAACCACCATACTCTTGTTTGTGTCAGTGATAGTCGTTGGACAGCAGTTGCCGCAGTCGACTTTTTTCAATTATGACCACATGACAATAAACCCTGGATACGCTGGGACTCAAGAAGGTGTATGTATTAA
This sequence comes from Bacteroidales bacterium, assembly GCA_012519055.1. Lineage (NCBI taxonomy): Bacteria > Pseudomonadati > Bacteroidota > Bacteroidia > Bacteroidales > Bacteroidales bacterium. The sequence goes on from JAAYQU010000003.1 coordinate 10,422, forward strand.
TGTACTCGCTAGAAATCAATGGATGGGATTTGAAGGAGCACCAGCAACTCAAAAATTTGATGTTCATACGCCTTTCAAACTCTTTGGGCTTGAACATGGTGTAGGATTAGCACTGTTCAATGACAAATACGGATTTGCAAATGATATTAGCTCCACCCTTTCTTACGCTTTTTTAAAAAATATAGGTTTCGGTAAATTAGGAGTAGGTGTAGGATTTGGGTTAAATAATCAAAAATTAGAAGGAGAATGGGAACCACCACAAATCGGACAAGACAATCTTATTCCAACTGCATCGGCAAAAGGAAAGTTAGCGTTTTCCTTTAATGTGGGGGCTTTTTACAAAACCTCGAATGTGTTTTTAGGATTATCGGTAATGAATGTAAACGCTGGGGATATGTCTTACAAAGATAACACTGGAGTAACAAAGTACTCTTATCTAGTAAGACATTATAACATAACTGCCGGGTATAATTACCAACTTTCAAATCCACTTTTTGAAATAGAACCTGCTGTGCTAATATCAACAATAGGGAGTTCTACACGAATAAACATTAACGGTACACTTCGTTACAGAGATAAAGTATGGGGTGGTGTTGGTTACAGAAATACTGACGCAATAACAACATTTATAGGTGCAGAATTTTTAGAAGGATTACTTTTTGGTGTAGCTTATGATATAACTACGTCAAAAATTGCTAAATTTGACGACGGATCCGTCGAGATCTTTTTAAGATATGTTTTTAAAATTGGAATTGAAAAAGACCATTCTAATTACAAAAGTATCAGGTTTTTATAAGTACGATGTAAAACAGCTGAAATATGAAAAAATTATTTTATTTATTTATAGCAACAATTTTCCTTTACTCATGCAGTAATACGGACACGGGCGAGCTAACGGGAGTTTTGGACAGAGCACCTGTATATAGCTACGATCCTTATGGTATGGTGTTAATCCCACAAGGTAGTTTTGTTCAAGGTTCAGGAGATGAAGACCTTCCATGGTCTTTAAATGCTGAAGCAAAAACGATTTCAGTAGCTGCTTTTTGGATGGACGACACAGAAATCACAAACAATGAATATCGTCAATTTGTATATTGGGTTCGAGACTCAATTGCACGTCTTGAGATTTCAAACAGTGGAGCTATTGACATTGAAGAAGCACGTGTCGCTTATAATTCGCTTGATCAAGACCTTAGAGTTGAACCGTACAATATTGAGGATCAAGATCTACCACTAAATTGGGAGTACGATATCCCTTGGACTGGTGAAGATCAAGAAATGTGGGACGCATATAACGTTGTAAAAGAAAAACTTTTTTACCCTAGCGAGGAACGCTTTACCCGTTTTATTGGTCGCGAAGAAATCGACACCAGAAAATTAATTTTTGAATACTCTTGGATTGATTTCAACCAAGCTGCACAAAAATATTTACTTGACGGGAAAGTTAGACGTAGAAACTATAGTGCCGAAGTTCTTGAGACTAAAGACTACGAACCAGATAAAGAAACAAACGTGCTTAATGCACAAGCTGTTGAAGAAAGATACGTGAACAGAAAATCATTCATTCAACGCAATCGTATTTTGGTTTATCCCGACACGCTAGTGTGGGTTGGTGACTTCTCATACTCCTATAACGAACCTTACGCATCAACATATTTTTCTCATCCAAACTATGATGATTATCCCGTTGTTGGTGTAACATGGGTACAAGCTACCGCTTTCTGCATTTGGAGAACAAATCTTATGACTAGCTATTTAGTAAGACAAGGAAATGCAATAGCCCACGACTACAAGCTTCCAACAGAGGCAGAATGGGAATATGCAGCACGAGGAGGTCTTGAACAAATGATGTATCCATGGGGAGGATATTATACACGAGACGCTAATGGATGCTTTCTGGCAAACTTTAAAGGAGTACGTGGAGATGTAACTAAAGATGGGGCATTCTATACAAGCGAAGTCGGATACTACGATCCTAACGACTATGGATTATATGACATGGCAGGAAACGTTGCAGAGTGGACGCGCGATGCTTTTGATGAATCAGCGTATAGCTACACTCATGACTTAAATCCATCTTATGAATACAATGCCAAAAAGGATGATCAACCTGTTTTAAAAAGAAAAGTAGTACGTGGTGGCTCTTGGAAAGATATTGCATTCTTTCTACAAAATGGAACCCGTACATACGAATATCAAGATACTGCAAAATCATACATAGGGTTCAGATGCGTACGCGCCCACATGGGAACTGCACCAGCTGTATCCTCTAAATCAAATGTTTACTAACTAATTTAAAACTGTATCATATGACACTTTCTGAATTTATTGCGAGTAAAACCTACAAAAATATAATGAAATTTGTTTACGGTTGGGGTGCAGCTGTAGTAATTGCTGGAGCTTTATTTAAAATTATGCACTGGCCAGGTTCCGGAATAATGCTTGTTACCGGGATGGGCGCAGAAGTACTTGTGTTCTTTCTGTCAGCATTTGAACCTCTACATGAGGAAGTTGACTGGACTCTTGTTTATCCCGAACTTGCCGGGATGACAGACAGCTTTGAACCTATTGATAGAGCGGACAGAGACAAAAGATATCAGGACAACCGCTTATTGGACATTGGTTACACTCCACCTGCACGTCACGAACCATTTGACTACGGGCAAGGCGGTGGAGTTTCTGGCCAATCACCGTCAGGTTCTGGTCCTTCAGGTTTTTCAGACTCATTCTCGGGTGAAGGTTTAAAAGGCATGAAATCTATCGAAAAGTTTGATTCAATGCTTGCAAAAGCAAATCTTACACCAGAAATGTTTCAAAAACTCGGAGAAGGAATACATAAAGTCGGAGATATTGCCAACAAGTTTCATAACATCGAAGAAACTCTTGCTGCAACGGACGAGTTCGGTTCAAACATATCCGGAGCCTCCAAAGCTGTGGAAAACCTTTCCGTAGTTTTTAACAACAGCACAGATGTACTAAAAGATTCTGTAGGAACACTGTCTGAGTCATATATCCGTTCATCAGAAATGATCACTAACACAGGCGAGACTGTATCCGGAGCAGTTCAAGACGGCATAAAAACAATGGTTGGCGCTCTGAACAACGCAGGAAGCAAACTCATTGAAAGCATGAATAACTCAGAAACAGAAATGCGCCAAGTTTATCAAACTATGATCAATGAGTTAAACAGAACTGCAGAAAACGTTAGAGAATCCTCTAAAGGATATATGGATAACGTTGAACTACAGAACAAAAATTTATCTCAAATCAATTCATTATACGAATTACACATTCAAAATATCACTCAATATACTAACCTTGTTCAAGATTTATCGGGTAAAGGAAGTCAGATGGTAGAAGGCTTCAATGAAGGTTTACAACATACATTAGCATATCGTGACGAATTAGCAAAATTGAACAATCAGTTAGTTCGACTTAATGAAGTTTACGGCAGCATGCTTTCAACTGTTACTATTAACGAATAGTAGAAAGGAATAATTATGGCAGCTGGAAAAGAAACCCCAAGACAGAAGATGATAGGTATGATGTACCTATTTTATACGGCTATGTTGGCAATGAACGTTTCCAAAGATGTCCTTAA
>JAAYQU010000004.1 GCA_012519055.1 Bacteroidales bacterium
CTGTAGCTATCATTTCCTCTTCTAAGTCAATAGCCACAACAACACCTAAATCACCAACAGAACGCTCTTTAGTTGTCCAGTTGAAAGCAACTAGCATAAAACCTAACACAACAACCAAACCTATTTGGGTGAAGGTTGATTTATGTTGCTCTAAATCAGCTTGTGGATTCTTTTTAACTTCCATGGTTTCTTAGTTTTACAAAAAATAAAGTTATAAATTCTATTTCAATAAATCAAGAAAAATTCAAATTATCTTGCATAAAATAAAATGAACCTGATTCAAAATGAGAATACGAATAATTAATTTTATAGCACAATGTGTTCTGTTTCAACAATTTGAATGTTTGCGGTATAGAGACGCCATATTATGACGTCTCTACGATTTTTATTGTTTAATTATTTTATACTCACCATTACAATTTTCGGTATGAACTATTAAGAAATAGATACCATTATTTAACGAAGTTATATCTACATTAGTATTATTTAAAATATTTTCGTTACTTATAATTTTTCTTCCAAGTACATCGAAAACTTCTATTTTGTTAATGTTTTCTGCACATTCAATGGTTATGTTATCTGTAGCGGGGTTGGGATATACTTTTATTGTGCTAAAAGTATTATCTTCAATTCCCACCACAGTAGCACACACAGGTGCTGAAGTACAACTATTGTAAACAACTTCTACACAATAGTCGTGTGTACCGCTGGTAACATTTTCATCTATATAATTAGTTTCTGTAAGCCCACTTGCAATTTCAACTCCGTCTCTTGTTATGGTGTAAGTGTAATCTTCAGTAGCTACGCCTGAAATTGTAATATCATCAACAAACCATGCGTAATAAAGTCCTCCAGTAGCCAATGCATGCCAAGCTAATTTAATGTTTTGATTAGCGTATTCAGCAAGGCTAATGTTAATAGCTTCGTCATAGTGGTTTATTCCTGCGGGTTGTGTTGAAGCATCCCATAATTCTGTCCAGTTAAAACCATTGTCGATAGAAATCTTTACATAGTAGTGGTCTCCATGTGTAGAGCCACAGGTTAAGTATGTCCAAAAATTAAGATTGGCTTGTGCTGGAAGAGAGAACCTCGGTGAAATCAACCACTCATTTTGATCTGCGTTATCCCAATGACACTGCATTTGGGAAGAGCCCTCGTGAGGATAAACATTTCCTGAAGGGTATTCAATAGTACCAACTTGTCGCCATGTATCAGAAGTGTTGTAAGAGTGAATATCCCACCCGTCTGCTTCAATGTTACCTTCAAAACCGTAGGTTATGGTAATGTTGTTATCACCGCCAGCTTCTGTTGGAGCATCCCAGGTTAAGTTTACTGTAGAACCGTTTGCTATAGCTTGAAAATTTGTAGCAGGGTCGCAGTTGAGCACAATAACAGATGCTGCACAAGCTCGATCTGATGTATAGCCTGTATAAACCACTTTTACACAATATACATATGTGCCGTTGGGAACATCTGTATCGGTATAAATAGTCTCTGTGATTCCTGTTGCAATTTCATCGCCATCTCTTGTGATGGTGTAGGTGTACTCACGACCCAATAGAGTTTCTCTTCCTTTCATCGGAGCATCCCATGTTACGCTTACGTTTGAACCTTCCACTATTGCTTGTACGTTTGTAGCTGGATTGTGAACAGTAACAGGTGCTGCACACGCAGGTACTGACGTGCCTCCTGCGTATACCACTTCCACGCAATAATCGTGTGTGCCGTTGGCAACGTTGGTATCGGTGTAACTAGTTTCTGTTATTCCGCTTACTATTTCAGCACCATTTCGGGTAATGGTGTAAGTGTAGCTACTTTTACCGCCGTAAACGGTTACGTCGTCAATATCCACACTCCAATGGTCGTAGCTATCATAATGGCGGAAAGCGATATATTTGGTTCCTGCCGGCAAATCTATATTTCTTTCGTACCAAGCGCCGGGTGCTTTAGGGCTATTTTCCGATTTGCCACTTTGTGAATTAGCGTTTTTAGCTATAGTTGTTTCTTCAAAAACAGTGGTAAAATCTCCTAAATTGGTTCCTGCTGTTGAAACCATTACGGCATATTTATCGCCAGTATAATAATTACTTCCTGAGCGAACCCAATATTGCACACTAGTGGCTCCTTCAACTAATGGGGTAATTAAATAGTTGTCGGGAGATAGAGCAGATCCTTCCCATGATTTGGAAGAGACATATTTTGTGCCACTATGTGCTTCTCCTTCAGGTATAATCCAGTTAATTCCGTCTCCGTCGAAATCAACTGTTGTCCAACCTGATGGCAATGACCCCGATTCAAAGCTTTCGCTTAATATAACCGCACCTGATGTTGGTGCATCCCAAGTTATATTAACGTAAGAGCCGTTTACTGTAGCTTGAACGTTTGTGGCAGGTGGATAAGTATCCTCATCAGCAGGTGCTAATACCGCGCGAATGTTCCAGTTGCAATCGAAGCTATATTCGGTTAATTCATCCCAATTAGTTGTAAAATTTCCGTATATCCAGGCTCCTTTTCCAGGTACCATTGGTCCCGCGTCAACTCCTAAAGTTACCGTATTAGGAGCTAGATCGAAGCCTATCCAATAATCTCCCGATACAAGTGGCAGGGCAGTAGGGAGAGTAAATTCGTTCCATCCGTCAACAATTTGATCTATTGCTAATGTGTCATCGACTAACAATTCTCCCGGCTCTGTAGCGGTACCGTTGCCATAAATTAACATTCTAATATTAGTTATAATTGAAGCATTGCCTATGTAACACCTTACTTTTTCGATACTACTATTGCCATAATAAGAAGCTAACTCATCGGAAGTTAATCTTATAGCACCAATATAAGAATCACCATCACCTGCATATAATTCATTATCATTGTCACCATCGTAATGTATAACAATTTCAGAGTCGTTTACAGTAACGGGTGCTGCACAAGCCGGTACAGATGTACCGCCTGTATAAACCACTTTTACGCAATATTCGTATGTGCCGTTTGCGACACCGGCATCGGTATAGTTGGTTTCTGTAATTCCTGTTGCAACTTCAGTACCGTTTTTGGTAACAGTATAAGAGTATGTACTTGCTTCACCGTAAACGGTTACATCGTCAATATACATTGCCCATTGTCCATGGCAGTTATAGTGACGGAAAGCCACATATTTTGTTCCTGCAGGAAGGTCAACGGTTCTTTCATACCAGGTTCCTAATTTTGGAGTTTCATCTCTCTCTTTTGGTCTGTATATTTTAGCAGTTAAAGTCTCTTCAAACACTACCGTGAAATCTTCCGCATTTGTTCCTGTAGAAGAAGCCATTACCGCATAATTATCAGCAGGGTAGTTAGCACTATGTGCTACAACCCAGTAATTGATGCTTGTTGCTCCATTTACTAATGGGGTAATCAGATAGTTATCAGGAGTAATATCTGCACCACCTGTGTAGGATTCAGAATAAACGCTTCCCGGGGCGTTGTATCCTACACTACTTGAATAGTTCCAAATGTTTCCGTCTTCATTGGCATCAATTTGAGTCCAATCTGCAGGTATTCCACTATCAAACTCTTCGCTCAATAGAACAGCTCTGCCTTTTGCAGGAGCGTTCCAGGTTACAGTTACGTCTGAGCCGTTTGCCGTGGCTTGAACGTTTGTAGCGGGTGGATAAGTCCCTCCGCCATTGGGTGATAATACCGCGCGAATATTCCAGTTATAATCGAGGCTATATTCAGTCAACCCATCCCAACCGGAAGTAATTCCTTCTGAATAGATCCATCCTCCTTTTCCGGGTATCATTGGACCTGCGTCAACTCCCAATGCTTGTGCTGGAGCAGTTACATCGAAGCCTACCCAATAATCTCCAGATGTAAGTGCAAGAGGAGTAGGAAGAGTAAATTCGTTCCATCCGGTCACAACTTGATCTGTTGCTAATGTTTCATCGACTAACAATGCTCCCGGCTCTGTAGCGGTACCGTTACCATAAATTAACATTCTAATATTAGTTAAAGTTGAAGCATCGTATATGTAACACCTTGCTTTTACGATACTACTATTGCCATAATAAGAAGATAACTCATCGGAAGTTAATCTTATAGCACCAATATAAGGACTGCCTCCAGCTTGTATTGCTAGATGATTGTCACCATCGTAATGTATAATAACTTCTCTTTCTTTAGCAGGCGAGGCTTGCTGTAATGTTGCCTTACTTATGGTTCTTTTAGGTCCAACTTGTATGACCCCGGATTGATTTTGCGCTTTTATTCCGCAGTGCATGGCGAAAACTAACGCCAATAAAAAACTGATCTTTCTCATAATCATTTGATTTTAATTTATTAAATACTGTTTTAAGTTCTTTATATTAAGATAGTTATTGAGCAAATGCTTTTGTGGCTTTGTTAAACATACTTTTATAACATTAGAACTTAAATGTTTAAGTTCTTACCGCGCTAAAAGTATATAAAAAATAACAATTATGCAATCCGTAAAAATACGGATAGCTATCCGTATTTTTTGCAATTCTCTTTATAATATTGTCAATATCAGCAATATGCTTTTAGTAAAAATAAACGTTAATGATTTGTTAAAAGCTAGAGATTAACAATTATTTATGGTAATCTGTTTAATCTGTGAGTTCCGTGTTACGATTGTTAATTGAATTTGGTTCTTTTTGACTACTTTTGACATCTCAAAAAAACAAAGCGTGATATTATTTAATTCTATAGATGATTTTAATTTTGATTCATGCGCGGTTTCAGTAGGAGCGTTTGACGGTGTTCATATCGGGCATGTTTCAGTTTTAAACTATTTGTCTGAGCTGGCGAGAAAGAGTAGCTTGCCGTCGGTTGTTTTAACTTTTAAAAATCACCCACAGCATTTTTTTAAAACTCATACTGATTTTAAGCTGTTAACCACGCTTGATGAAAAAATAGAGTTGATAAAAGAGATGACAAATATTGATGCTATTGTTCAAATCCCCTTTGATACTGATATATCGACATTGAAGTACAATGATTTTGTTGACAAGATTCTTAAAACGAAGCTAAGAGCAAAAAAAATTGTTATGGGTTATGACCATCGCTTTGGAGCGGGTGGAGAGGGGACGTTCGAAAAAGTGAAAGCATTTGCCGAAAAATACTCTATTGGTGTTTATAATGCTCCCGAATTATATCCCGGAGAACACCTTAGTAGTTCACGGATTAGAAGGCTTCTTTTCGAGGGTCATGTGGCACATTCAGCCACGCTCTTAGGATATAATTATGGTTTTACAGCAAAAGTTATTTATGGTCAGCAGTTAGGTAGAAAAATAGGGTTTCCAACAGTTAATTTGTCACCGTTATCAGCAGATAAGTTGCTACCATTACAGGGAGTTTATATTGTTAAAGTTCTGATTGGCAGCAAAACACAATACGGAATTTTAAATTATGGGGTAAGACCGACGGTCAATAATTTGTCTCAACCAACAGTTGAAGTACATATTTTTGATTTTAGTGATGTTTTATATGATAAAACAATAAGAGTGGAGTTTTTAGAACGAATTCGTAGTGAAATGAAATTTAATTCTATTGACGAACTAAAATCACAAATAAGAAAAGATAAAGAAAAAGCTGAAATTTATTTAAAATCTAAAAATTGTTAGTTTATTAAAAGCTACCGTCTGAGAGTTGTTTAAGCCTGATATATAGTGCATTACATCTATTTTGCAAATTCTCATATTCAGAATTAATTCTTATTCTGTCGTTTTTGACAATAGCTTTGTCTAATTTTTTTATTGACTTATTTAATTCAATGTCATCTATATTGTAAAGGTTGTTTTTAATAAGTGATAAAACTTTCTTTGTCTCTTGCTTAGACTCCTCATTTATTGCTAACTTTAGTTTTAACAAATGTGCATTCAGTTCGTTATTAAAAAAGTCTAATGTTTTCTGAATTTCAGTATCGTTGTTGTCAGAAAAAACAGTTTGTAATAAGGGTTTATCATTGGTGGTTTCAATGCTTTCTTCTATCTTAGAGTCTGTTTTCAAATTTTCGTAAAATGAGATCAATTTTTGTGGATCAAATGGGCTAAATAAATAATCATCAAAACCTCCATATTCAGTTGAAATATCCTTTTCTATATTTGTGTTATTAACAGTACCGATTATAAGTTTAGGAGTATTTTCAGAACTTAATTTTGTTTTTATAAAATTCGGGAATCTTTGATTTTCTGCAGTGTGCATTAATACGTCAATAAATACTATATCATAACTATTCTTTTGTAATAAAAGTTTTGCTTTTTTTCCGCTATCTGCATAGTCAAAAATAATGTTTTGATCGTGGGCATTTAATACATTTAAAATAATAGCTATCTCTTCGAGGTTTTCATTAGCAATTAGAATATTATGAAACTTAGTTCTAACATCCGATTTGTTAAGTTCTGTTGCAATAGAGTCGGTAGATGTTTTTATTTCAATCGGAATGTTAACATAGAAAGTTGTTCCTTCGTTTTTGTGAGAATCAATATTAAGTGTTCCTCCAAAAAGTTCTGCTAATTGATTAGCTATTTTTATTTCAAGATTAATATCTGATTGTTCTGACAGCACAGAAGTGTTAAGGTCTGAAATAGAGGTAGATAGCACATCTTCACTAATGCCGTAACCGTTGTATATAACAGTAACTTGCAATGTGTCATTTTTTTCTATAAAAAAGTAGCATTCAACAGAGTCTCCTGAAAAAGAATTTTGAATGGCAATATCAATAAGAATGGAGCATATTTGTATAATACGAATTTGATCGGAAATGATTATTTTGTCGTGTCCAATTTTGCATTCAACTTTGAATGCAATGTTTTTTTCTGTAGCTTTATGTTCATAACTGCTTTGCAAAAACCGAACAATATTGTTAATTGTAAATGGCAGTTTCTCTATTTTGAGTATTCCTGCATTAAATTTGGCATAGGTTATTAAGTTGTTCAGCATGGACAACAGGTTGTCAGAAGAATATTTGACCTGTTCTAAATAATATCGCTGAATGTCATCAATCTGAGATCTTAAAATTAGATTTGAAAAAGAACTAATCACATCTAAGGGAGTTTTTAAATCATTTGCAACATTTGAAAGGAATAGTTCTTTAATTTCTGATATTTTTTTGACACTATCGTACATTACCGATAACTGGCTGTTTTTTTGTTCAATAATGCTATTTTTTATGGTTAAGACATCGTTCAGTTTTTTACTTTGTCTATATAATTTCAGCAATGAATAGCCCGCAAATGTTATAATAACCATGAATATGGCAGCAACAATTAACAAAGCATTTCGTGATCTGATATCTTTTATATGGCTCTCTAACTTAAGGTCTTGCAGAGCTTTTTCAGTATTTAATCGCGATATCTCCTGGTCTTTTTTATCTGTTTCATACTCTTCTTTAAGTTTGGCAACTTGTTGTATGTTTGTTATACTAGCTAAAGAATCTTTTATTATAATGTGTTCTTTATGACATTTTAGTGCATTATTATAATCACCTATTTTTTCATACGTAAATGACAAATCCTTTAGTACTGCAGATATTTGTGTTGGTGTGTTTATTTCGCGTAACATTTGTAAAGCTTGTTGCTGCATGCGAATGGCTTCATTATAGTTTTTTAAAGCGGAATAGCACGCGCCCATTTTGCTAAGTGAAGCGGCTTGTCCGTTAATATCGCCTATTGCCAGTTGTATGTCATAAGATTTTTTGTAATGGTAAAGTGCACTTTTGTAGTCTTGCTTTTTTTCAAAATATACCTCTCCAATATTAAAATATGGCATAGCTTGTCCTCGTAAATCGTTCAGCTCCTGATATATAGCGAGAGCTTGTTTGAAATTATATAGTACACTGTCATATTTTTCTAAATAGTAGTATGTTGCCCCAATATTGTTATATAAAAGAGCTTCGCCTCGTTTGTCTTTAATCTCCTTTTTCAGTATAAGGGATAAGTTGTAGTATTTTAGAGCCTCTTCAAGCTGTCCTTGCCAGTATAGCAGTAAGCCGATATTTACGTATGCGTGTGACATTCTGTCTTTGTCCCCTAAACTGTCAACTATTCTTAAATTACGAAAAAGATATTCGCTTGCCTTTTTATAATCGCCTTGTTCTTGGTAAAGTATTCCTAGATTATTTAAACATGAGCTTATTCCTTTTGCGTTTTTTGCCTTGGAAAAAGTTTTTAAAGCTGCATTATATAATACTTCTGCGCTATCGTATTTGTTTTGAAGATAGTATATGGTGCCGTCTAACATTTCGGCATGTCCAAGTCTGTAGAAATTATTTTTTGTCGATAAACCATAAAGCTTTTTAAGGTAAAATTTTGCAGAATCAATGTCAACATTGCGATAATAGTTTACAATACCGCTTAGGGCCTCGAACTTTGCACTATCGTCTCCTTGTGCATAGACTGTACGCAGACTGTCGATATTGTTGCCTGAAACAGAGCCAATTGCTATTAGCAAGAAGCAACCGGTGAGTAGCATAGAACGGGATAATCTCAAAAAAGGTTTCATTTTAATAAATTATACGTTTTGCAAAAGGTATAGAAACATAAATCGTACCATAAACATAGTTATATCTCAAACAATAATTTTTCAGGAAATTAGAAAGTGTCTATAATTGTTGATTGTTTATTCAGTTCTGCTCTTGCTTCTATAAATTATTACCAATTGCTAATGAGGTTTGTATTGCACTACATCTGTTTTGTAAACTATTAAATTCAAATTCGATTCTTATTCTATCGTTTTTGACAATGGCTTTATCCAAATTTTTTATCGATTTATTTAATTCATTGTCAACTATATTGTAAAGGTTACTTTTGATAAACAGCAAGATTGTTTTCATGTCTTGCTTTGACTCCTCATTTATTGCAAACTTTAATTTTAACAAATGTGCATTCAGTTCGTTATTAATAAAGTCTAATGTCTTCTGAATTTTTTCTTTGTCATTGTCAGAAAAAATATTTTGCAATGGAGTTTTATCATCAGCAGTCTCAAAACCTTCTTCTATTTTAGAGTCTGTTTTTAAATTTTCGTAAAATGATATCAATATCTGAGGATCAAATGGACTAAACAAATAATCATCAAAACCGCTATATTCAGTTGAAATATCTTTTTCTAAACTTGTATTATTAACAGTCCCGATTATAAGTTTAGGAGTATTTTTAGAACTTAATTTAGCTTTTATAAAATCTGGGAAGCTTTGATTTTCAGCAGCATGCATTAATATGTCAATAAATACTAAATCGTAACTGTTTTTTTGTAACAAAATCTCTGCTTTCTCTCCGCTATCTGTGCAATCAAAAATAATGTTTTGGTCGTGGGCATTTAATACGTTCAAAATAATAGATATTTTTTCGTGACTTTCATTAACGATTAGAACATTGTAAAATGTGGTGTAAGTGATAGATTTGTTAAGCCCTGTTGTTGCAATAGAATCGGTAGATGTTTTGATTTCAATTGGAATATTAATACTGAAAGTTGTTCCTTTGTTTTTGTGAGACTCTATATTAAGCGTACCTCCAAAAAGTTCTACCAAGTTTCGGGCTATATTTACTTCTAGATTTACATCTGTTTGTTCTGACAATGCAGAGGTGTTAAGGTCTGAAAGTAAAGAAGATAAGACGTCTTCACTAATGATATATCCGTTGCTTGATACTGTAATTTGCAATGTGTCGTTTTTTATTATAAAAAAGTAGCATTCAATAGTGTCTCCAGGTAAAGATTTTCTAATGGTACTATCAATAAAAATGGAGCATATTTGTATAATACGAATTTGGTCTGAAATAATTATTTTGTCATCTCCATATTTACATTTAACATTAAAAGTAATATTTTTCTCTGCAACTTTATGTTCATAACTGTTTTGCAAAAATCTAACAATATTTTCAACTGAAAATGGTAGTTTTTCTAAGTTGAGTACCCCTGCATTAAATTTGCTGTAGGTTATTAAGTTGTTCAATAGGGATAATAAGTTGTCTGATGAATGTTTGACTTGTTCCAAATAATATTGTTGATTAGAATCAATTTGGGATGATAAAAGCTGAGTCGAAAAATTAGTTATTACGTTTAAAGGGTTTTTTAAATCATTGGCAACGTTTGAGAGAAAAAGTTCTTTAATTTCTGATGTTTTTCTTATGCTATCGTACATTACTGATAATTGACTGTTTTTTTGTTCAATAATGTTGTTTTTTATATTTAAGGCATCATTCAATTTTTTACTTTGTCTATATAATTTCAGCAATAAATAGCCCGCAAAAGTTATTATTGCCATGAATATGGCAGCAACAATCAACAAGGCGTTTCGTGATTTGATATCTTTTAAATGGCTTTCTAACTCAAGTTTTTGCAACGATCTTTCACTAGTTAATTGCAATATTTCTTGATCTTTTTTTTCTGACTCATACTGCTCTTTTAATAAAGCTATTTGTTGCATGTTAGTTTTATTAACTAACGAATCGTGTATTAGAGAGTATTCTTTATAATAACTTAATGCTTTTTTATTGTCGCCAATTTTTTCGTATGTTTTTGACAAGTCTTTTAGTACTGTAGCTATTTGTGTTGGCGTGTTTATTTCGCGTAACATGCGTAAAGCTTGTTGTTGCACATGAATTGCCTCCTTATAGTTTTTTAAGGCAGAATAACATACACCCATACTGCTAAGAGAGATAGCCTGTCCATTAATATCACTTATCGCTTGCTCTATATCAAAAGATTTTTTGTAATAGTAAAGAGCTTTTTCATAATCTTGCTTTTGCCCTGAATATATCTCTCCAATGTTAAAATATGCCATTGCTTGTCCCCGTATATTGTTCAGTTCCCTGTAAATTGCAAGAGCACGTTTAAAATTATCAAGCACATTATCATACTTCCCCAAGTAATAGTACACTATTCCAATATTGTTATACAACAGAGCCTCTCCTGGTTTGTCGTTAAGTTCTTTCTTTATTCCACGGGCAATGTTGTAATACTTTAAAGCGTCATCGTATTGTTCTTGTTCTTGTAGTAACAATCCGATGTTTATGTAAGCTCTTGAAAGCTCATATTTGTTTTTCAAGCTGTCAGCTATTCTTAAATGGCTAAAATGGTATTCACCTGCTTTTTTATATTCGCCTCGTTCTCGGGCAAGTACTCCTAAGTTGTTTAAACAAGCGCATGTCCCTTTTGGATATTTTGCCACCAAAAAAGTTTTTAAAGCCATATTGTATAGCATTTCTGCGCTATCGTATAAATTTTGTCGATGATAAATTGAGCCATCTAATAATTGGCTATTTCCAAGTCTGTAGTAATTGTTATCAGTTGATAGTTTGTAAAGTTCTTTAAGGTAAAATTTTGCAGAATCGATGTCAGCATTGCTATAATAGTAAGCAATACCGATTAAAGCATCGAAACTAATACTATCGTTTCCATGCAAGTATGCTGTGCGTAAACTGTCGAGATCATTGCTTTTAACAGAACTAACTGATAGTATTAGAAAACCACTTACGAGCAGCACAAAACGGTATAATTGCAGTATAGGCTTTAACTTAAATAAATTATACATTTCGCAAAAGCATTTAGATACGAAGTGAACTACAAAGATAGTTAACTTTTACAATCATTTATTGAGTTAAAAGTTAAAAGTTTTAAAGTCAAAAGGTTGCTAAGAGTTAGTGACTGGATTTATTGAAGCCACTTTTGTATGGGGTTATGTTTATTTGGTAACTTCAACAGGCTTACCGACCAGTAAATTTTTAAAATAAAAAGGGTCTGGCTAAATTGCCCAGACCCTTTTAAATAGTTTATTTAATTATCTATTAAATCTCCATGAATGGCATTTTAAATGTATTAGCCGGGATATAAGTTTCCTTAATAGCACGTGGACTTACCCATCTTAAAAGATTTGTGCTTGCTCCGGCTTTGTCATTGGTTCCTGAAGCTCGTGAGCCTCCAAACGGTTGTAACCCAACAACTGCACCTGATGGTTTATCGTTAATATAGAAGTTACCCGCAGCGTAACGAAGAGTATTGTATGCTTTAACAACTGCATAACGATCGTTTGCAAAAACAGCACCTGTCAAGCCGTATATAGATGTTTTGTTACAAAGCTCCAATGTTTTTTCGTAATCTTTGTCGTCGTAAACATATATTGTAACAACGGGTCCGAATATCTCTTCCTGCATTGTTTTAAAATATGGGTCGGTTGTTTCGATAATTGTTGGTTGAACAAAATATCCAACTGATTTATCGCCGGTACCTCCTGTAATAATTTTACAACTTGACGATTTTTTAGCAAAGTCGATATAGCTCATTATATTATCGAATGATTTTTCGTCAATAACGGCATTCATAAAATTGCTAAAATCGGTTACGTCACCAACTTTGATTTCTGCAATCTGCTCTTGAAGTTTTTGTTTTACTTCAGCCCACATTGATTTAGGTATATATACTCGTGATGTTGCTGAACATTTTTGTCCCTGGTACTCAAATCCACCTGCAATAATAGCAGTGGCAACTTCTTGAGAATCAGCAGAATTATGAACAAAAATAAAGTCTTTCCCTCCTGTTTCACCAACAAGTTTGGGATATGAGGTGTAGTTTTCAATATTCTGTCCAACTGCTTTCCACAGGTGATTAAATGTGCCACTTGAGCCTGTAAAGTGTATTCCGGCTAAATCTTTATGTTTTGTAACTACATCGCCAATTAATGATCCGCGTGCGGGAACAAAGTTAATTACGCCATCGGGTACTCCGGCTTCCTGGAAAATTTTCATCATAAAATAGTTTGAAAACAGAGCGGTGCTTGCAGGTTTCCAAACGGTAGCATTACCCATTAAAACCGGTGAACCGTTTAAGTTCGATGCTATTGATGTAAAATTAAACGGGGTGACCGCAAATACAAAACCCTCTAAAGCTCGATATTCTAATCTATTCAGTTGAGTTTCCATAGATTTTGGTTGACCTGCATATATTTGCGATGCGAAGTGTGCATTATACCTCAGGAAATCAATATTTTCGCATGTGGCGTCAATCTCAGCCTGATACGGATTTTTACTTTGTCCGAGCATGGTAGCTGCTAACATTACGTTGCGATATTTTTTTGAAAGAAGCTCGGCAGCTTTTAGCATTACAGAAGAGCGTTCAATCCAAGAAAGGTTTTCCCATTCTCTTTTGGCTTTTAATGCTTCATCAATAGCTAAAGCAATCTCTTTCTCGCTTGCTTGGTGGCATTTAGCCAAAATATGTTTGTGATTATGTGGCATGACCACATCAAGGGTTTTCCCTGTACGAATCTCTTTACCACCAATAATTAATGGGATTTCAATTTGTCCTGATGATAGCCTTTTTAATTCTTCAACAAGTGCTGAGCGTTCTTTGCTATTCTTTGCAAACTGTTGTATTGGCTCGTTTTTTGGACTTTCGAATTTAAATAGAGCGTTGTTCATAGTTTTTTTTAAGTGTTTTATGTTAATTAAATTATTTATCTTTTTATATAAAATGTCAGTCGAGACTATAAAAATAGGAAATTTATCGCAGTTTTAGAAGAAATTGTTAAAAAAACGTTTGATTCAATTTGCATTGTATGTTAATTGGGTGTTGTGGTGTTGTAGAGACGGAGCATGCTCCGTCTCTATGTTGTTGCGGGTTGTTATGTTATTTGTGGATAGAGACGGTGCATGCACCGTCTCTACATATAAAAGATGTGTTATTAAATAGTTGTAACTGAAATAGTTTTGTATTTTTGTTTATCAAACGTACACAAATATGCGTAATTCAAAGTTTAAGAACATCTATCGTATATCATCAGCGCGAGCTGAATGGCACGATTATTCAGGTGGTAATTATTTTGTAACAATATGTACCGCTGAACATAAACGTTATTTTGGGGAGATTGTGGATGGCGAAATGCGGTTGTCTGAAATTGGTAATTATGCTGATGAATGTGTACGGAAAATAGAGGAGTTGCATTCAGATATTTCTGTACCGTTGTATGTGGTTATGCCGAACCATATTCATTTAATTGTGTGTGTTGGTGTTGTAGAGACGTCATATTATGGCGTCTCGGTGGATGTGTCCGAAAATGTTGAGGAGACGCCACGATGTGACGTCTCTACAATTGAAAAAAACGAAAAAATGAAATCCATTGCCGGTAAATGTGGACGTTTGTCGCATGTTATTTCGCGTTATAAATCTGCTGTTACACATTATGCCAATGAAAATGATATTTCGTTTAAATGGCAAACGAGGTTTTACGATCGCATTATTCGTAACCAAAAAGAGGTAAATGATGTTGTTGAATATATTGTGAATAATCCCTGTAAATGGGAGACTGATGAGTATTATTGATTATACGTCCATAAATAGAGACGCCATGGTATGACGTCTCTACATGGGTGGTTTTTGAGTGAGACGCCATGATATGACGTCTCTACGGTGGGATGTTTGTAAATGAGATGCCATGATATGACGTCTATACAAAAAAAGAGGCGGACTTAAAAGCCCGCCTCTACTTATTTAATATAGTTCAATGGTTTATTGTTTGATAAATCTTTGAACTTTAGTTGCGTTATCATCAATTACGCGTATGAAGTAAACTCCGCTATTTAGTTCAGAAACTGAAATTTCTTTAACTGTTTCGTTCATTTCAAATGAGTTAATAATTGAACCGTCATTTGAATAAATTTCAACAGTAGCGTTATTTGTGTTATTACGTGTAATTGTTAATGTGCTGGTAGCTGGGTTCGGATATAGCATAAATCCTTGTGCTGTAATATCGTCTGCCATACCAACCATTTCAACTAAGATCTCTGTATGATCATCTATCATTACAGTGTTAGTTTCATCACCAAAACCAGGTTTCGTTACAAGCCAAGTATATTCACCACCTGGTAGTTCGAATGTGGCAACACCGGCAGTGTTAGTTAGTGCCGATTCGCTACCAATAACAACGTTAGCTTGTACAATTGGAGCACCGTTGCTTTTTCTCACAACAGTAAATGTCACATTGTACGTTGGCTCAGGCTTGTTAAATTCGATTTCTACTATTTCAGAAGAACCTGTTGAGTAAACAGCTTGAACTCCTGCAGTGTGTAGACCAGTTGGTACATTTTGGAATGTGTAAGTTTCTTCCATAATACCTGTTTCTATCTCTTCATCATCAAGATATACTGTAAATCCATTAAAAGATCTTGTTTGGCTTGGTGTACCAAAGTAGTCACCAATTTCAGGTATAGATACAACAGATATCTGGTCAGAAGTAAATTCTCCGATACGTGCGTTCTCGTCAACTACTGCTCCTGGTCTTACAACGTCAAGTACTATTCTTGTTTTTGCATCAGTAACGGTAATAGTTGTCATATCATTATAACCACCAAATTGAACGTAGAAATGATAATTTTTACCTTCTTCTAATACGTAGTTATCTTTACGTCCGTTTTCACCTGCTGCAATCCATAGTCTGTCATTAGGAGTTGGGTTTACTATACAGTAGTCGTAAGTTCCTACAGGTACTAGGATAGTAGCTGAGCTGTTACAAATCATATTTTGAGTATTACAAACCGGGTCTGCATTTTCTGGAATCTTGTATTCGAATACATCGTACAAGGTTGCAGGAGCGTTACAATCAGCTAACCAGCCAGAAGTAGGAATTGTTTGTCCGTACTCAACAGCGTCGGCGTCTAATAGCAATTGGTAACCTGAACCGTCACCCCAAACATCGTCTGCTTGTAAGGTAACATTTACTCCATATACATTATTCCAAGTGAAAACTACATCATTACCATCAAATGCATACTCTAGATTATTTGGTGTTTCAATAATTTCAACTATAGTAGCCTGGAATGTAGTATTTGCATTAATAGTTACGCTATCTGCGGCAAAAGGTTCATATCCGGCTTTAGTAGCAGTAATAGAGTAAACACCTTTCCAAACAGTTGGGAATGTTATATCTCCTGTTGCACCTGTTGTTCCTTCATAAACATGTTCTTCAATACCATCATGGTTAGTTAGAGTAACAGTAACTCCTTCTACTGCTCCATCAGCGTTGTCTTTAACGTTGACAGTATATTCAGTTTCCATGTCTTTTGCAAGAATGTTGGATAATCTTGGACTTGACTCAACATTGTTGGTGTACATTGCTGCAACTGCATATTGATATTGTGCTGCAGGTAGTGCTTCCCAACCAGTGTCAGTATATGTGGTGTCAGTAACTGAGGTAGCTAATACTGTCCAATCAGCTTGTGCCTGGTCTTTAACTAAGCGATATACTTTGTAGTTAGTAAATACTCTTTCTGCACTGTTTTCTACAACTGTAGTTTCTCCAGCTTCTTTAGCACTTGTAAATCTTAATTCTGATGATAAATTGCTAATATCTAGAAGTTCTACTTTTGTAGGATTCATTTCTTGTTCTGCAACTAACTTGCTAAGTTCTGTAACATAACCTTTTCCGTTATCAATATATGCTCCAAGAGCCCAGTTGTAACTTAGTCCGTACGATGTTAATGTTGCCCATGCTCCACCAGCTATTAGACATTGGTCTCCAAATCCTGTAACTGCTGGACCTTCGTCAACTCCACCAGGGTAGTTTGCTGCAGCAGGTGTGATTTCAACACCATACCATAACTCTTGTCCATCGGGAATTAATACAGGTGTTGTAAGTTCAACTTCGTTCCATTGTGAAAGTACAACGTTAGGTACCACTTGTTCGTGAGCTAAAGTTCCCGGGGCTGTTGCTGAACCGCCTGTCCATACTTGTACTTTATATGTACCTGCTCCGTGAGGGCTGAATCTCACTTTTGATACAGACATACCAACTACCTCAAGCGTTTCTAAGTTTTCAGCAGAGAAACGGTGTGCACATGTGATAGTACTTGTACCGGCTCCAACACCATTATCTGTATCTGCTTCGCCACTCCAGGTAATCCATTTTGGGTCGCCACCTTGTCCTGGAGCTAACCAGTTTACTTTAACGTTTGCACCTTCTACTGCAGCAGTAACTTTACCAACTGGGAAAGCAATCTCTTCCATTACAATGTTGTGGTCAGTTATATTAGTAGCACCAACAGTAATTGTTCCTACGTATGCTTGATAACCTTCAATGGCATCAATAGTTACTTCATACTCTTCACCTCCACCCCAAACATTTGCTATTGAGTAGTTTCCGTTAGCATCAGTAGTGTCTGTATAGTCGGCGTAGCCGCTAAAACGAACAACAACACTATCTACTGGAGCACCGGTGTCGCTTTTTGTAACTTGACCACTAACAGTAACTTGTGGACGTGGTGCTATTGTTGCGTTAGCAGTAGCAGTTTGGTCAGCAACAACATTAATGTTTTCTACAGTAGAACTTATGAATCCAAATTTGCTGAACTCAAGTGCATAAGTTCCTGGAATCAAATATGGTAGAGAATAGTTTCCAGAAGCATCTGTTGTGGTTTTTCGTGTAGCGTCAACTATTTTAACTGTAACGCCTCCTACTGGATTTCCTTCACTGGTTACATTACCTGAAATTGTTCCAAGTCCAGCTGTATTGAAGTACATGGTAATGTCAGGAATGTAAGTGGTTGTTGATCCTCCTGTTGGAGCAAGTGGGTCAAGTTGAGAGTCTGATTGAGCACGACGAGAGCGTTGTTCTTCTGTGTTCGTTAAGTAGAACAAGTCTGTGCTCTTGTAGTATTGATCATCAAGGTTTCTGTATGTATAAACAACCAAGTTTTGACCACTGTAGACATAAGGA
>JAAYQU010000005.1 GCA_012519055.1 Bacteroidales bacterium
TATGAGTTTTCCAAATAATAGTCTTTAACACTGCCCGTAGCTCCACCAGTAGTGTATCCCACCTCATTGAATAGAGCATTAAATTCAGCTTGAGTTTTTACAAAAGGTCTATCGGTATATCCAATTAGTATGCATATTAATTTACGGTCTCCAGTCGTTGGGAATGCTCTACTTGACTTTTCCTCTTCGGCTTTTCTAATTGCAATTGCCTGTTGTACGATTGACATTTGGCTTTCGCTATAGAACATTTTTGTTTCTAAAGTCGATAAAAACAGTTGTTCAGCTTGCGATCTTAATTCGGGGTTGTGTGCAATCACTTCTGATAAAACTAAATCGCCATAGGAATCTTTTACCATATAAACGTAGTCTCCAATAGCATTGCGTTTTATTGTATAGTCATCTGTAGTTCTTGCCCAGCTAAAATACTCATCTCCATACAGATAATAATTTAAAGTTGTGCCATCTGACTGAGTTTGCTGTATTATACCCGGATATGCAGGCACAGCCTTTAGTGTACTGAGAGTCGATACTCCAACAAATGTCAAGAGTAACAGTTTAATTAATCGTTGCATAATTATATTAGTTATTTGTTTTTATATTTTTAAAATCGCTCGTAAATATACTTTAATTTTACATCTTTTCAATGTTGCTGCGTAAGATACCGCAATTTTTAAACCATATTGGAATTTGTCATGATTAAAAAGCAGATAAGGTCAAAAATAGAGACAAAACACATTCTGTCCATAGCGTACAATATTTGCAAATCCGTTAAATAAGTGTTCTACAACAATATAGCACAAAAAAAGGGGATCATATCGTTTTAAAATAACCCCCTTTATTATTTTCTCAATACATTTGGTTATTGCTTAATAAACTTGTGTGTAGTAGTGTTATTAACTCCTATTATTCTTACAAAATAAGAACCTGAACTTAACATTTCAACATCCATATTAGTAGTAACATCCTCAGTTTTCATTGTACTGATTAATGCCCCACTACTGTTGTATAGTTCAATAACAACTTCGTTGCTATTGTTGCGCTCAATTGTCAATGTGTTTCCAACCGGATTAGGATAAAGTCGTACGTAACTATCAACAAATCCGCCAATGCCTGGAATCATCGATAAATTAACTGTCTGATCGGCATTATCAACAACTAATGATCCTTCTACATCATTATATCCTGACTTAACAGCTTTGTAAGTGTAACTTCCGTTAACTAACTGTGCTATAGCATTACCTTGAGCATTAGTCGTCAATACTTTACCATCAACAAGAATTGTTACTCCTTGCAATGGTGCTCCATCGTGATCTACATGGAAAGTAATTGCAAATGGAGCTAGTTCCATACTAACAGCTTCATTAACCTCAGCATTAAATACCTCAAATGAACCTGTAACGTCAGCGTATCCTAATTTCGTTACTGTATAGGTGTACTCACCATTAGCCAAGTTAATTGTTGCTACTCCCGAAGCATCAGTTGTAATCTCTTGGCTATTAACAGTTACTACAGCACCTTCAAGAGGTTGCTCGTCACATGTTACAGTAAATGTTACTGCAAAATCTGGTGGATAAACTGTAATAGGATTTGAATAAACTATTGAAGATGAGCCTGCAGTATATACTGACTGAACACCTATAGTATGATCACCAACAGGTATATCGGTAACTGTGTATTGGTTTTCTGTTAAACCTGAAGCAACTTCCTGATCATTTAGATATACTTTATACCCTACAAAATCTTTAGAGTCGTTAGATTTAGAACCTCCAATAAAGATGTCATCAATCATTAGAACGAACGAGTCATCTGATACGCAATTAATAGCTAGGTAAACATCCTGTCCTGCATATGCATCTAAATTATATGTGTATTGTGTCCATGCATCAGGTGGTGCAACATAGCCTGATCCTGTTATGAACGTAAAGTCAGCAGGTTCTGTACCTGTTGTCGAAACACCTATTTTAAAACGATCTGGTCCATAAGAAACTGTTAAGGATCTTGCCCAGAAAGAGAAGTTCATTCCAGGAAGGATTGACACCTGATGTGTAATTAACCAGTCGTTATTTGGACCCGATGTCGCAGCAAAACAGGCTAAATATTTACTTCCACTGTGTGGAGTCCAATTGTCTGATAATGCCGGAGTAGCACCGGATGGATTAAATACAATATATGAACCAGTATAACCACTGTTCGGGAATGTAACGTTTTGAATTCCATATGATGGTGAACCATCTACGTCAACAAGAGTATAATTACCAATATTTGCAATTATGAAATCTTCGTAACTTTCAATGCTGTCAACAAAACTCTCTGGATAAGTGTTCCAAGTTACTAATGCTTGATTATTATTAACAACTGCAGCTGTTACGTTGAATGGAGGTTCAATTTCAAAATTAGCTGTTATAGTTTCAGTTGCTACAACAACATGTAAATATGTTGCTGATGTAGACAGAACTTCGTTTGCTTCATTTGTCCAGTTTACAAATGAATAATCAGCATTTGGAGTTGCCACTAACTCAATTTCTGTTCCCTGAAGATATTCTCCTCCTCCTGAAACAGTACCACCTTCAGTCGGATTAGCTACCAATGTAACTGTACTCTTTTGACCAATAATAATCTCGTCAACAAAAATGTTGGTTCCCCAGTCGCTTGTGGCTAAAAAAACAACGTAAGAGAGGTTTGAAACATATTCTGCTGGTATTTCAAAATCATAATCGTACCAGCCTTGCTCAGTAACAACTGGTTCGTAATCTGTATATCTATAAATAGTACCTAACAGGGTTCCACCTGTTGTGTCTGGCGATGTATTTGCATAAACATCAACTCTGTCATGTGCATTAGAATATGTACTATAGTTGTCTCGAAACATTTTAAATCCAACACTATAATTTCCTGTGCCCATATTTAAACGACGAGTTACAAGGGTACCTTGATTACCAGAACTTATACTAAAACAATTATATCTTATCATACCTACACCAAATGGATCACATGAGGGATTTGTACCATTTGTAACTCTATCCCATGGACGAGTGCCTAAGCTTAGCCAACCTAGTGGTGGAAACAGATCCTCATCAAATGTTTCAATAAATGGGAATTGTGTAACTGTTAGATCAATTGCATTACCATTTATCGCTATAGTTTTAGAACCTGCAGTACTGTTAACATTTATTGTTGCTGTTTTTTCTCCAACTGTAGTTGGATTAAATACCACAGTAAAGGTTGCTGTTTCGCCAAGACCTAAAGTATCAGGATTTTCAATAGTTGTTAAAGTAAATAGATCTGCATTTGTTCCCGTAATTGTAATATCCGATGGATTAACTATAAGTTCTCCTGCTCCGATATTTTGAATTGTAAAGGTTTGTGGAGCAGATGACATATCAATATGTGTATCCGGGAAAGTAAAAGTATCAGGTGTAACTTCTAAAATCGGTGGAGCAAGAGTCATCGTTACATCAACGGTCATATCTGTAGTTGTAACAACAAGTGACACGTCATTTTGTGGGTTGTAACCAACAGCAGTAACAGAGTAAGTGTAGTTACCGGCAGCTGTATATATTTCAGCTAACCCTGACGCATTACTTTCGGCTGTTCCAATAACAGTTTCTCCCTGCTTAACTGTTACAGTAGCACCTTCAATAGGATTTGTTCCATCTGAAACATTAAAAGCAACAATAGTTTTTGGAGTTAAGTCCATTCTTAAGCTTATATGACCAAAACCTAATATCTTAGCACTAAATTTTGCAGGATTAGCTTCATTATTAGCTCTAAGAATATAGCCATGTTCTGCATTGTCATATGCTATAGCAATATTAGTAGTAGTGGTCTGTTTCATAGCCAAAACATATAATCCTTGCTGAATGACAGTAGGACGAACCGGAATATTCATAGTTTGACCTGCTTGCGATTGATCACGCTGATATGTATCTGTTTGAAATATGGGAGGATTTTGAACATTCAAATCAGCAGTACTATCCACCCTATATAACGCTAACTGATATGAAGCCGTTGCTTCGGAAAGTAAAGCTGGCCACACAAATTGAACTCCAGTTACAGTTGCTGCGCTTTCAATTGCGTATAGATTACCAAAAGTTATTCTTGAAGAAGATCCAACTCCATTTTCGGCAAACACACCTACATCACGTGCATAGATATAATCGTTTACCGAGAAATTAAAGCTATCGGTATTGTCGGTTGGATCGGCATCTGCAGCATAATCAGCAGTATGCGTATATGAGTAATCACCAACTGGTAAGGTTGTTGCATCAAAAGGCGTAGCTGCCGAGACAGTTTGAGTTGCACCATAGTTTAGCCCTGTCAAAACATCTGTCGTGGTAAACACCGTTTCGTTACTTGCATTTTTAACAGCTGCTATTACGTTAACATTTTCTGTAAGATCTACACCTTTATTTGTAACAATTGTATTAAGAGTTAACGCGCTATTTAGCTGAGATAAAGGTATCAACCTATAATCTTTATTACCTCCTGTAACTGCAAGGTTTGTTGGAGGTATATAAACTTCTGGTCCAACAAAATCATCAACATACAGATAGTACGCATTTAATGAAGTTGCTTGAACAGCAAAATAGACCGTATCACCATGATATGCACTCAAGCTGTACGCAAAAGTTTGAGCAGCTGATGTTGTAGAAATAGGACCAGCAAGCTGGGTAAAATCTTCCTTGTTATTACCTGTATTTGATACCCACACATAGAATTCTTCTGGGTAAGAGGATCTGTGCTTTGCACTAAATGAAATGCTGTCATTTCCTGCTACAGGCAATAAAGGAGGAGTAATTAGCCAGTCATCATGTGCAACACTACTATGGTACCTAATACCGGCACTGGCGGTACCTGATATAATATAAGAATCCGCAAATCTATCCCAGGTATAAGTATCGCCATCATTAATAACTTTCCATCCAATTGGAGGAAAATCAGTACCTTCAAAACCTTCGTTTAAAGCTCCTCTTACAGAAGAGTTTTCAACAATTTGGCTTGTGCTAAAGTCGGATAAATCAATAACCGTTTTTTCGTTAATATCCATAAAGAGCTCTTTTTCTGGAGCTTTTTGTCCCATTGACCATGTTACTGTCAATATCGACAAAAGGACTAAAAGTAAATTTTTCTTCATAAGTGTAAGTTTTAATTAAACAAAATATTATTTCTAAATTCTAATATCCAGCTAAGATAATGAAATAAATTAGAATATTAAATATCTAACAAAATAAAAATTTGTAAAATAATTAGCAATTATTAACTAACTGACTAAAAATCAGTAAAAATACCACTTTATAATATCTCTATTTTAAAATGGAAATAACAACGGTAGTACAAAAATCATAATTATCATTAAAATTGTTTGTAATGGAAGTCCCACTTTAACATAATCCATAAACTTATATCTACCTGCCGACATAACTAAGGCATTGGGTGGAGTGGAAAATGGACTTGCAAAACACATACTGGCGGCTACCGTTACCGCAAAAAGGAAAGGATATGGGCTTACACCCAATGTTAGAGCTGTTTGCATGGCAATAGGTGCAAAAAGCACAGCTGTAGCTGTATTGCTAATAAACATAGTTAAAAACGATGTTGCTAAATATATTCCCGCCATAACCAACACAGGACCGTAGGGATTAAGAGCGCCCACAATCCCGCCCGAGATAGCCGCAGAGGCTCCTGTCTTTTCCATAGCAATAGCAAGCGGAATCATAGCTGCAAAAAGAAAAATACTCTCCCAATTAATAGTGCGGTAAGCTGCTTCTACGTTTCTGAAACATCCTGTAAGAATCATAGCCAACGCAGCCAACAGAGTTGCAATAACGGGTTCGAGGATGTTAAAAGACATAGTTATTACCATCAAAATCATTATTGTAGCAGCTATAGGTGCTTTGTGGTCAAGCAGAACTTTAGACGCTTCCGTTTCGGGCTGTCCAACTACAACAATATCAGATTCCTCGCGATTCAGTCTGGCTATATCTCTCCAGTCGCCTTGTACAAGCAACACGTCGCCGGATTGTATAACCACATCTTTGATATTTTTATAAATAAAGCTGTCTCTGCGTCTGATACTTAGTACGTTTACATAGTAGTTTTTCCTAAATCCAGTCTCTCTTACACTTTTGTTAACATGCTTTGAGTTGGACATAACAACTACTTCGGCAATTCCAATTTCACTAAATTTAAATTTCCCCGAGAAAATGGGACGCTGTTTTTCTCGTGCATCTACAAAGCGAAGATTGTAGTCGAGAACGAATTTTTGGACATTCTCAAAATTACCGAAAATATACAGATAATCACCATCTTCAATAATACTTTCAGGCCTAGCCATTTTTTGCTCATCTATATGATTAAATGGTCTTCTTTTGTTATAAGAAGGCAACTTTCTTATTTCAATGACAGATATATCATACTCTTGAGTTACAGTAAGTTCGTTGAGTTTTTTATTAAGTATAGATGTGTCTTTTAACACCTCTACGCGAAAAAGATTTTCAGCTATCTGATATTCGTTTATAAGTTGCTGCGGTGATTTTACTCCGCTTTCGTCATCTCCTCTTTTATTTTTTCTATCTGTTTTATCAAGAACTTTGGTTAGAAACCACATGGAACCAACTCCTACGACTACCGTAATAATTCCCACCGGAGTAAATGAAAAGAAAGATAATGGTTCAAAACCGTTTTCTGCTAATGTGTTGCTAATAATCATGTTGGGAGGTGTACCTATCAGTGTCATCATTCCTCCCATGCTGCTGGCAAAAGCCATAGGCATTAGCAAACGACGAGAGTTCACCTCAGCCATTTTTGCCATGCTGATAACAACTGGCATTAGCAACGCCACGGTACCAGTATTGCTTACAAATGACCCAAAAAGAGCCGTGACAAGCATAATAAGAAAAAATATTTTTATTTTGCTTTTACCTGCAAATTGCAGTAGGTACGTGCTCACTGATTTAGCCAATCCTGTCTGAAAAATGGCTCCACCGACTATAAACAGAGCCACCATCATGATAACAATAGGATTTGAAAAACCTGTAAGCGCCTCAGATGGCGTGAGAATCCCCAGCAATACGAGTGATACCAGGGAACATAGCGCAACAATATCGGATCGAATTTTCCCCCAGACGAATAGTGCGGCTGTAATAAAGAGGACGATAAAAACTGTGGACATAATAGTAACGTAGGTGTGTTTAAAAATTCTTATACAAACTTAAGGGTTTATTTTCAATTAACAATTAGCAATTATTAATAAACAATTAGAACACGGATAACACTGATGTGACGGATTAAATATATATTTTTTTATCTGTGAAAATCTGTTTAATCCCTTTTTTCTGTGTGCTATTGTGCAATAAATTAAAATAAAATTACTATATTTAACTGCCGTTCAGTGCAAAAAAGGATATTTTATTCTTAAAACAAACTGTTATATAACATATATTTATATAAACATTTATGTATCTGTGCATTATGATTTATATTTATGAATATATACGGCACTGTTTTTGTTATTTGTCCAATTCAAAATAATAAAATGAACATTTACCTTTATTTTTTGCCAAAAAAATCTTAAATTCGCTGTGAATTTTTAAAACATATTAATTAACAATAACATAAAAATTAAAAGACATGAGAAAACACATTTTCAATGCAGGACCTTGCAAATTGCCAGATGTAACATTAAAGAACACTTCAAAAGCTATTCTTGAGCTAGAAAGCTGTGGTCAATCAATTATGGAAGTATCACATAGAAGCAAAGACTTCCAAGCAGTAATGGACGAAACTGTTGCTTTATTCAAAGAGGTTTTGAACATTCCTGAAAATTACCATGTTCTGTTTTTAGGCGGTGGCGCAAGCACTCAATTTGCAATGATACCATTCAACTTCCTGAAAAAGAAAGCTGCTTATGTTAACAGCGGTGTTTGGTCAACAACAGCCATTAAAGAGGCTAAATTATTTGGAGAGGTTGAAATAATTGCTTCATCAGAAGACAAAAATCACACCTACTATCCAAAAGGATTCAAAATTCCTAAAGATGTAGATTACTTGCATATTACAAGCAATAACACTATATATGGTACTGAAATTTTCGAAGATCTCGACAGCCCGGTACCCCTTATTGCAGATATGTCATCAGATATTTTGAGCCGTCCATTAAACGTTTCAAAATACTCTCTAATTTATGGTGGAGCACAGAAAAACCTTGGACCCGCAGGCGTGACATTTGTTATTATAAAAGACGAATTGATGCAGAAAGTTGTTGCTGACAGACCAATTCCTACAATGCTTAAATATGAAACACACATCAAAAAAGGTTCAATGCACAACACACCTCCTTGCGTTAACATCTTTGCACTACGCGAAACATTGAAATGGATTAAAGCTAACGGTGGCGTAAAAGCAATGGAAAAACTTGCAAAAGAGCGCGCTGATTTGCTTTATGCTGAAATTGACAGAAATAAAATGTTTACAGCTCCGGTTGAAAAAGGTTCTCGTTCAAGAATGAACATTGTTTTCACAATCAAACCTGAATACAAAGAGTTTGAAGAAGAGTTTTTAAAATTATGTGCAAGCAAAAACATTGTAGGTGTTAAAGGACACCGCAACGTTGGAGGATTCCGAGCATCAACCTATAATGCATGTACAATTGAAGATGTAAAAGCTTTAATTGCTGCAATGCAAGAGTTTGAAAAACAAAAAGCATAACATAATTATTTAAGGGTTGGATATGTATTGTCCAACCCTTAATATTAAAACAAACCACAATGCTCAGGAAGATTTGCCAAAAACCATGTTGGCATTTTTTGTGATTATGAGCAGGTAACTTAACATGGTACTTTTTATTAAAAATCAATCATTAACTATTAATTCAAAATATTATGACTAAAGTATTAGTAGCAACTGAAAAACCATTTGCAAAAGTTGCAGTTGACGGAATTAGAAAAATTGTCGAAGATGCTGGATTTACCCTTGCTCTTCTTGAAAACTATAAAAGCCAAGACGACTTAATTAAAGCTGTAGCTGACGCTGACGCTTTAATAGTTCGTAGCGATAAAGTTACAAAAGAGGTTGTTGATGCAGCCAAAAAACTTAAAATTGTTGTACGCGCAGGTGCAGGATATGACAACTTAGACCTAGCTGCATGTACAGCAAAAGGAGTTGTAGCAATGAACACTCCCGGACAAAACTCAAATGCTGTTGCCGAACTTGCTTTTCAAATGATGCTTTTCCACGCACGTAAAGGTTTCGCAGGAGCTTCCGGCACAGAACTTAGAGGTAAAACTCTTGGTATTCAAGCATATGGTAATATCGGAAGATATATGGCAAAAATAGCTCAAGGTTTTGGCATGAATATTATATCATTCTCACGTAGCGTATCAGCCGAACAAATGAAAGCAGACGGCGTTACAAAAGTTAATACTCTTGAAGAGTTGTACAAAAAAGCCCAATATGTGTCAACTCATATACCTGCAAACGATCAAACCAAAAAATCAATTAATTATGGTCTATTATCGTTAATGCCTAAAAATGCTGTTTTAATCAACACTGCACGTAAAGAGATTATCAACGAAGAGGATTTGTTGAAACTTATGAATGAGCGTTCAGACTTTTCTTACCTAACTGACGTAGCACCTGATGCACACGATAAGTTTAAAAAATTCGAAGGAAGATATATCGCTACAGAAAAGAAAATGGGAGCGCAAACAGCAGAAGCAAATATTAATGCAGGATTAGCAGCTGCAAATCAAATTGTTAACTTTATTAAAAAAGGAGACAAAACTTTCCAAGTAAACAAATAATTTTGTAAAGTTAAACAACTAATAACGAAGGATTTAAATTATGAGAATAAAACCATTCCAAGGAGTACGCCCTCCAAAAGAATTAGCTAAAGAGGTTGCAGCACGTCCATACGACGTAATGAACTCTAAAGAAGCCAAA
The DNA here is from genome assembly GCA_012519055.1 of Bacteroidales bacterium. Classification (NCBI taxonomy): domain Bacteria; kingdom Pseudomonadati; phylum Bacteroidota; class Bacteroidia; order Bacteroidales; species Bacteroidales bacterium. The sequence goes on from JAAYQU010000005.1 coordinate 9,940, forward strand.
AAGGAAGCTGGCGAAAAATCATTATTACATATTACCAGACCCGAAATTGATTTTGACCCCTTTATTGATGAACACTCACAAGAAGCTTATGATAAGGCTGTTGAAAACTATAAAAAGTGGAAGAAAAATGGTTGGTTAGTAAAAGATAGTAAAGAGAAATACTATATCTACGCTCAAACCATGGACGGAAGAACACAGTACGGTTTAGTTGCAGCTTGCCATTTCGAAGATTATATGGACGGCAAAATATTGAAACACGAGCTTACACGAGTTGACAAAGAGGAAGACAGAATGATTCACGTTCGTAACCAAAATGCCAATATCGAACCTGTTTTCTTCTCGTACCGTGCTGTAAAAGAGATGGACGATCTTGTAAGCAATTTTGTTAAAAACAACAAGCCTGTTTACGATTTTGTTGCAGAAGACGGTTTTGGACATATTTTCTGGGTAGTTGACGATACAGCAACAATTAATAAAATTACCGAAATATTTTCAAAAATACCTGCTCTTTACGTAGCAGACGGACATCACAGAACTGCGGCTGCTGCACGTGTTGGTCAAGAGAAAAAGAAAAATAATCCAAAACACACTGGAAAAGAAGAGTACAACTACTTTTTGGCAGTTATTTTCCCTGATAATCAGCTGAAAATTATCGACTATAACCGTGTTGTAAAAGATTTAAACGGCTTGACAACTCAACAGTTTATCGAGAAACTAAAAGTTGATTTTGAAGTTAAAGAGATGGGTACAGAAATTTACAAACCAAACAAACTTCACAACTTTAGTATGTATATTGATGGGAAATGGTACTCGTTAACAGCTAAGCCCGGTACTTATAACGATAACGATCCTATTGGAGTTTTAGACGTTACCGTTTTATCTAATTTAATATTAGACAAAATATTAGGTATCAAAGATTTAAGAACATCAAATAGAGTTGATTTTGTAGGTGGTATCCGCGGTTTAGGTGAGCTTAAAAAACGTGTTGATAGTGGCGAAATGAAAGCTGCTTTTGCTCTATACGCAGTGACAATGAAACAGTTAATTGACATTGCTGATACAGGCAACATTATGCCTCCAAAAACTACATGGTTTGAACCTAAACTACGTAGTGGCTTAGTAATACACGAATTAGAATAAACTTTTTCATAAAAAAGGGCGATAACAGAAAACTGATTATCGCCCTTTTTTCTGTGTCGTAAACAGGCTCACTTTACATTGCCTCAATTGACTTGGTCAACCAAATAACAATATTTTCCAGATTATCATACTCTATTTTGTCTGGTGTATCCTTGGAGGTGTGATAATCATCATGCAGACCTGTGTATAAGACAACTGCTGGTATATCTTTTTTATAAAAATTGAAGTGATCGGAAGAGAAAAAATAGATAATTCTTGAAACCAAAGGCACTCTCTTTACTGTTCGCAAACCTTCAACTTTCTGCGATTTCATCGGTTTTTTCATAAACTTGGTGCCGCTGCCCATAAACTGCACATATACATATTTACCATTAAATTTATTTGGATTTGGTCGCCCAATCATATCCATATTTATCATGCCTTTTACATTTTTTGGCATCTCTTTACTATCAGCAAAGTAGTTAGAACCCAACAAGCCAAGCTCCTCTGCACTAAAAGCGACAAACATTAGATTATAATCTAACTTTTCATCTAAATTGGCAATATTTTTTGCTAAAACCATAAGTGCCGCAGTACCTGAAGCATTATCGTCCGCACCATGATTAATATTTTTTCCTCTTATCCCAAGGTGATCGTAATGTGCACCGACAATCAACCAAGGACTGTCAGCACTTTTCCCTTGAACAACAGATATAACGTTCTCTGTCTCTTTTACATTTCTTTCTAATTGACCCGAAACTGATAGTCTTAAGCTATTGACAAAGTTTAACTCTTTTTTGCCTTTTTGGATTTCTGGTTCGACTGCTATATTACGTTCTAAAATTTCATTATATGAAAGCAGTAGAAATTCTCTGGAATCTGCGTGGGAGAATCGTTCTGTCAACAGATTAACTGTTTGTAAATACGGTCGAATTGTTTTAATAAACATTGCATCTAACGTTGAGTCTTTCAATACATAATTATCATTGTTAAGTACTGATTGGTAGCTGTAGTATAAATCATCTGGTAACAAAACTAATATAGGATTGCCCTTTGGTGATAAGGTGTCAGCAAAATTTCTTAGTTTTCTATCGCTTTCTGTAATAACAACTGTCGCGGAATTGAAATAAAACTCTCTTGTCTGATTTACAGATTTGAAAGCATATGCCTTATTAACTTTTAAAGAATCTTCACCTATAATTGTATATACTACTGTATTCTGTTTAAATTCAATTAAACTAAAATGTTGCATATAGTCAATGGAGTCATAATTGCGATTAAAATTTTGCACCCCATTGTTTTTAAAATAGTTAGCTATATATCCTGCTGCATGTTTTTGTCCTATATCACAAGTACCCCTGCCTCTTAATTCGGGTGAAGAAAGATGATAGACTATCTCTTTTAACTCCTCTTTATATTGACAACTTGCTCTGAATGGCAACAGAGCCGCAATCAACACTGCATAATAAAGTAACGTTGTCTTCATTTATGTTTTTTTATAAAAAATTAATACTGGTTTGCTGTTTAATCCTTCGTAAATAAATGCTGTATGACAATCATTATGCATTTATATCTCAATAAACTTTAAGTCGATATCATCTATGACGATAACAACTCAAATTTGTTACATTTTACGCAAAATTATTATATATCTGCCATTAATTTTCTATACCTGAAGCGCTCTTCGGCTTTGTCTCCAAGACGTTGTCTCTTATTTTCGATATACTCAGAGTAACTGCCCTCAAAAAAGTACCAATTTGCCGGGCTTTCCCATGCCAAAATATGTGTGGCAACTCTATCAAGAAACCAACGGTCATGTGATATTACTACTGCACATCCTGCAAAATTCTCTAAGCCCTCCTCTAATGCTCTTAAAGTATTAATATCTAAGTCGTTAGTAGGCTCGTCCAACAAAAGTACATTTCCTTCAGATTTTAACGCCAACGCTAATTGTAGGCGATTTCTTTCGCCTCCTGACAGTGTTCCGCACTTTTTTTGCTGGTCTGCACCTGTAAAATTAAATCGTGAAATGTAGGCTCTTGCATTTATTTCACGTCCGCCCAACGTCATTAGCTCATCACCGCCACTTATTATTTCATAGATAGTTTTTTCCGGGTCTAACACTTCATGCAACTGATCGACATACGCCAGTTTTACCGTTTCGCCAACATCAAATGTGCCTGAGTCCGGTTTTTCCAATCCCATAATCATTCTGAAGAGAGTGGTTTTTCCTGCACCATTTGGTCCTATTATTCCTACAATACCTGCCGGTGGTAGCTGAAAACTCAATCCATCGAACAGCTTATTGTTTCCGTATGCTTTTACTAAGTTGTTGGAATATATCACTTTATCCCCTAAACGTGGACCGTTGGGGATCATGATTTCGAGTTTGTCGATTTTCTCTTTAACGTCCTCATTAAGCATTTTATCGTATGCCGAAAGTCGTGCTTTGCTTTTTGCATGGCGAGCCTTTGGCGACATACGTACCCACTCCAACTCCCTTTCCAGTGTTTTACGACGTTTGCTGTCCGATTTCTCTTCTTGCTCTAAACGTTTTGTTTTTTGTTCAAGCCACGAGCTGTAATTGCCTTTCCATGGTATTCCCTCTCCCCTATCAAGTTCTAAAATCCAACCTGCTACATTATCAAGAAAATATCTATCGTGAGTAATTGCTATTACAGTTCCTTTATATTGCTGTAAATGAGCTTCAATCCATTGAACTGTTTGAGCATCAAGGTGGTTTGTAGGTTCATCGAGCAATAAAATATCGGGGTTCTGCAACAGCAATCTACAAAGCGCAACCCTGCGCCGCTCGCCTCCTGAAAGATGTTTTATAAGAGCATCTTCGGGCGGACATTGCAATGCATCCATTGCACGTTCGAGCATACTGTCGATTTCCCAACCACCTGCGGCATCAATAAGGTCAGTCAATTCACCTTGTCGTGCGATTAGTGCATTCATTTGGTCATCATCCATGGGTTCCATAAACTTATTGTTTACCTCCTCATACTCTTTCAAGATGTCAACTATCGACTGAACACCCTCCTCAACTATCTGACGGACAGTTTTTTCATCATCTAACACAGGATCTTGCGGCAAATAACCAACTGAATATCCCGGAGAAAAAACCACATTACCATCATAGTTTTTATCCTCGCCTGCGATAATGCGAAGTAGTGTTGACTTTCCCGAACCGTTAAGCCCAATAATTCCAATTTTTGCTCCGTAAAAGAATGAGAGATATATATTGTTTAATATTCGTTTTTGGGGAGGCACTGTTTTGCCTACTCCTACCATTGAAAAGATTATTTTTTTGTCGTCGCTCATCTGTTTTATTTTTATAAATCAAATCCATTAATAAAAATGGGTTCTATATTTTTGCAAATAGGCTATTCCCTCAATTACTGAGGAAATAGCCTATTTAATTTAATGTTTTGAGGTTTTATTTTGCTAATTTTTTAAAATCTTTAGCCGTTATACCTTGTGGTCTTTTACCTTTTTTGATGTAAAACCAGTTAAAATAGTATAATGCTGCATCGTCTGCTCCTAAGATAGTATTCCAACATCTTGCTTTTTTATGGTCTTTGCCGGGTGCTACCTGATGTAGAATAACAGCATTTGGATCCTTATTATCTATTATTTGTTCAATCTCTTCAGCTGTTGATATTTTTACATTATAGGGATATATCTTTTTTATCTTTGCTTCAGTGTTTACGTCCGGAGCAAGCTCTTCCTTCATTAAGTAAAGAGTTTTATTGTGAATTTGCTTCATATTATCAGCATAAAACCTCGCGGCTTTGCGTGATGAATTAATATTCGGATTTGCAAGTAGATTGTGAACGTGTTGCTCAATAAAACGTAAAATTAATCCTAACTTGTAATCATACGTACCCTCGTCCATATCGGCATAAGAGATTGGCATTCCTGAAATTATTGGCATTTCTCTTGCAGATTTATAATCGCCACCAAGAGTTACGTTAAGAAACTGGTAATAAGCAATTTCACGGTCTTTTTTATAATGCGACAAATCTAATGTAAGAAACGATAAGTTTGGGTCCGTTCTTAAAGAATCAAGTAACTCTTTACTGTACGTTCTAAATTCGTATGGAGTTATTGTCCAATGTTTTTTTGCTGTTTCTTGCATTTGCTCATTATAAGCCAAAAGCACGTTTGGTTCTAAAAAAATGATTGTTTTAGTTTTTGTAAACTGTTTTAACTGTTCTTGAGTAGGCACAACAATTTGTGCCTTTACAAAAGAGACGCAAAGAAAAAGTCCAATTAAAAATAGTGTTCTTTTCATAATAGTAATTGTTTTATTTTACTTTAATGGTTTATAATCATGGCATTACTTGAGGTTGTTAGCCCTAAATCATTGAAAGCAAATATAACATTATTTTAGATTAATTTCTACATGATTAAAATAAAAACACATTAGTTTTTTACGTTTATGAGTTGAGATGTATATAATTAGAAATATAAACATGTTTATATTTTCTAAAATATTAGTAATATACTTTGGATTATTCAGTAACTTTACGATCTAATATCATAGCCAAATTTTTAAGATTTTTTATAATGTCAAACAGAATTAATCCACAAATTGATGAGAGTTGGAAAACGGCTTTAGAAGATGAATTTAACAAGCCATATTTTCAAGAATTAAAGAGTTTCTTAGTTGCAGAAAAATCAAAATACACTGTATATCCGCCGGGTAGCAGAATATTCGCCGCTTTTGACGTGACTCCCTTTGACAGTGTCAAAGTTGTGATATTGGGACAAGATCCATATCACGGGGCGGGACAAGCACATGGTTTATGCTTTTCGGTGCCAAAAGGGATTCAGAAGCCACCCTCGCTACTAAATATTTGCAAGGAGCTGAATACAGATTTAGGAATACCAATTGCATCGCACGGAAATCTTGAAAAATGGGCAAAACAGGGGGTACTATTGCTAAACGCCACGCTTACTGTTAGAGCAAATATGGCAGGCTCACACCAAAACAGAGGTTGGGAAACTTTTACTAATGCGGCTATTGAAAAACTTTCTGAACAAAAATCGGGTCTGATTTTTATTCTTTGGGGTGCATATGCCCAAGCAAAGGAGCAAATAATTGACACATCGAAACACCATATACTAAAGGCACCACACCCCTCGCCTCTTTCAGTACATCGCGGATTTTTTGGGTGTAAGCATTTTTCTAAAACGAATGAACTATTGGTTAAGCAAGGAAAAACACCTATTGACTGGAACTTTGAGTGATTGGATTTCGGATGTCTGATTTTTGATTTTTGATTTCTAATTTCTAATTTTACTATATATTTGTAAAAAATTAAACTATTATGACTCGCATTATTATTATTCTAAACTTTTTTGGTTTTGTTTTTGTTTTAAACTCTTGCAAAAATGCAAGTACAGGTCAACAAACAGATAAAAATAATCCTAACAACTCAATACTTTGGGAAATATCAGGCAATGGATTAGAGCATAAATCTCACCTATACGGGACTATCCATATTCAGGATAAACGGGTTTTTCAATATGGAAAAACTGTCGAAGATATATTAAAAAACACATCAATAATAGCAGTTGAGATTGAACTTGACAACATTGAACCTATGGCAGCAATACAAGCTACCATGATGAAAGACAGCACTTTAGATCAACTTCTTTCTCCTGAAGAGTATGCTTTATTGGAAGAAAAATATACTGAGATTACTGGCGTATCATTAGCTACTGCACAACAATTGAAACCGTTTTTTTTAAGTGCTAATATTGTTCAAGCATTAGTGCCAAAAGATTTTCCTGTTCCCCTTGATATGCATTTTATACAATATGGAAGAAAGGAAAACAAGCGAGTGGTTGGTTTGGAGACATTTACCGAGCAAATGAATTTAGTTGACATGCTGTCCTATTCTGAACAGGCACGAATGTTACTGGAAAGTTTAACCGACACGGTGGACATTGCCGATATGTTTGACAAGTTGGTAAGTTCATATCTGAACATGGAAACAGACAGTTTAGTAGAACTAACAAAAGATCCATCTATCCCCGAAAAATTTATGGAAGTATTACTTAACAAACGCAATCATATAATGGCAGAGAGGGTAGAGCCTTTATTGAGAGAGGGTAGCGTATTTTGTGCTGTCGGTGCAGCTCACCTGTTTGGCGAAGAGGGGTTAATAGATTTACTTGAAGCTAAAGGATATACTCTAAAACCCGTTTTATTCAGTTTCGAAAATAAATAATTCTGGCTCAATAATGGGCTAATTTAGAAGTGATTGTTGTAGGATTATTTCGTCATTGACAAATAATGCTCTGCTTTTCACTTCGCCCTGTTCTGAAAATTCTGTCCAGATACCTTGACGGCGGTCGTTTACATATTTGCCCGACATTGAAGCATCTCCCGATGGGTAATAAAAAAACCATTCACCACGAGCTTTGCCGTTTTTATAATCACCTGACTGTTTAACTATTCCATTAGGGTGGTAAACAATCCAATTGCCGTGATACTCACCGTTATCGTACTGTCCCACAACGTATTTATTCCCATTCTCGTGAAAAACTTCCGCCGCTCCTTGTCGAACACCGTTTTTGTACTCAACTAATTCTCTTACATTTCCATTTTCATAATATGTAACCATCATGCCGTTTTCTTTGTCATCTGCGAAGTTTACTACAGATAAAGTATCTTTGCCGTTGGGGTGAAAAACTACCAAATCGCCATGAAGCTTACAATCGCGATAAAATCCAACTCTTTGCAGATTTCCCTCCTTGTTATACACCTCCAACTTATCGTGCCAGCAGTGATCGTACCGTTTCCCTTTGTAGTTTAACACTCCATTTTCATGATAATATTCACAAAATCCTTTTATTATGTCATTCTCGCGATAAGAAATTTCTCTCAAATTTCCGTTTATATAGTAGTATCTGCAATAGCCAAAAACCATATTGTTTTTGTATTGTTCAACCTTGTTTAAACTTCCGTCGCTATTGTAAACCAACAAACTATCTGATAGTTGACCAAAACTGTACGTTCCCGATTGGTATATTTGTTTGTTATCGTAGTAATGAGAGAAAGAACCATTTAAAACACCCATAAAGTATGTGTATTTTGATTTTATCTGACCATTCGGATAGTTTATGTCCCAAACAGAATCTAACTGATTGTTTTTAAAATTACCTGTTTGATATGGAATCCCATTTTGATAAAAAAAAGTATAATGTCCTGATTTAATGGTGTCTTTACCAACAATATTTACTGCGTAAACCTCCTTTATTCTACCATTTGGATAATAGTTGCGAACTGTATCCTGAGCAGCAGTAAAATTAGCACCACAAAAAAATATCAACAATAAAATTAAAATACGCACTCTATGGTATCTCAGAACTATCATTCGTTATTAAAAAACAACACAATCTTCTAATATTCAATTACAATTTGAGTGCCTTCAAGTGTTGATGTGCTTCCATAATCTAAAATTGCAGCTAGCGCATAAGTGCCTTTTTCAATGTTGGCAGGCAAATCAAACGAAACTCTTAGTGTGTGTTTGGGGTATGATTCAAATGTTTTCGCAGGATAGATTGTCTCTTGTCCTGTTAACATATTCGAGAGAATTAAATATGATTTACATTGAACTATAACATCGCTGTTGTTTGTTACCAAAGCAGTGAAAGTACGCTTAGTAGAATCATCAGATTCAATTTCTCTTAATTGGTCTATTTTTGCATTTAACTGACCTACTCCCTGCGATGTTTGAAATACGTCAACAAGAATTCTTGGACTAACTGTCATTCCGGCAGCCAAAGACTTATCTGCTTCGAATGTCATCTTCTCTACAGCTGTGCGAACATTAATAGTTCCCCAGCGAGAACCAAACTCATCGACAGGAGGCTGTATCGAAACACTTATTTGCTGTTCTCCATTGGGTGCTATCTCAAAAAAGGTTGGTGATATAGTCATCCAATTGCTTATACTGCGTTTATGTGAATTTGCAGGAGCGTATTCTCGTTGGCCTTCGCTATTTAAAGCAAAGTCACTTACACTTAACAAAAACGAATTTGTACTATTACTGTGATTCTTTACAACAATAGTTTTTACCTGAGACGAACCAGGTTCAGCGTTAAAAAAAAGCCTTACAGGAGAGACTTCAAAATCCTGTGAATAGGCCATAAACGAAATGAGCTGTATAGCTAGTATTGCAATAATTATTCTCATGTTGTTATTTATTCAATTTGTAATATAATGATAAATACTTTTGATTAAATTTTCAAATCTAAAGTCTTCACAAAAGTAACACTTTAAAGTTAATACGCAATAGATGAGCATAAAATTAACTTAATAAAGTATTTACTTAATATAATTCCAAATAACATACCAAAGTTTTCATCTTTTCAATTTATTTTATTCATATTTGCTATTAGAATAAAAGTAACTAACTTTGATACTAATATTTAAAAATACTACAAATGCAATTTAAAACTCTTAAATACTATCAATCTGACAATTACGGGATTTTAAGTCTTAATGTTCCCGAGCAAATGAACGCTATGTCGCCACAAATGCTTGGCGATTTATATTCATTTTTCAGTAGTAAACCACCTAAAAACGCAAGGTTTATTATTATTTCAGGTAATGGAGAATGCTTTGGCTCAGGTGGCAACCTGAAGTCTATGTTTAAAATGTGTGCAAAAGAGTCCGAAAAAATTTCAAAACTTACTCATAAGGCTTTTTCTCTGATAGAGAAATATCCTGTTCCTGTTGTTGCTGTTGTACACAAGTATGCCATTGGAGGTGGATTTGAATTAGCTTTGGCTTGCGATATGATTTTTGCAACATCTGACGCACAATTTTCCTTACCCGAACTGAAATTTAACATGCTTCCCGGTGGTGGCGGATCAGTCCGATTGCCTTTGGTTATAGGTAAACGCGAAGCTTTTTGGAACATTCTAACTGGCAATAAAATAACCGCAGAAAAAGCACAGCAAATGGGTATTGTGCAAAATATTGTAAATAACGAAAATTATATTGAAGAGAGTGTCAGTATACTAGAAAAAACTATATTACCAATTGAAAAGGAGGCAATAAAGGCATTAAAAGAGGTATTCTCATCTATAACAATGGAGACAAAAGACGCGTTTGGCAAAGAGGCTGAAGGATTTTCATATCTACTTGAAACATATGCCAAACAAAAAATCAAAGATTTTATTAAAAAAAATAAGGATGAGTAAAGCAATATTTTTCAGTGGTTTCGGTATCGCACACGGTAAGTACGGTATTAGCAACTCTGAAATTGAAAAGCATATAAATATCGGATTTATCGGCGATTTCGATGCCAATAGAGTCAAAAACAGTGATGATTACAAAAGCTACATAAAAAACGGCGGCAGCAAGAGCCCTTTTGATTTTTTTGCTACCGAAAAAATGGGATTTGAAACACGATATCATGTAGTTCCTTTTCCTCCTACAAAAGCGCGGTATAACCATGCGCAAAATTCGCTCGACTTGGGAGTAGCTTCAATGAAAATGGCTCTTGAAAATAGCAATATTGACCCCGAAGATATTGACTTGTGGCTTGCTGGTTGCGCCACACCACATGAACATGCTCCGGGCATTGCTGCAACAATAAAATGCCATTTCGTGGGATTTGAAAATCAGGCACCTGCAGCTACCATAAATTCGGCATGTGTTGGATTCAATATTAATTTAGAGCGTGCAATAGATTATTTTAACAATCATGCTGAGGCAAAGCACGTTGCTATTGTTCACACCGAAGTTATGAGTCGTTTGCTGACTAATGAAAAATCGTTTGTTCCGCACGTTACGTTTGCCGATGCCGCAGCATCAGTCATCCTTACGCGCGATGAAGTGCTTTCAGGTCAAGGAATAAGTTTCGTTCTCAACAACGAAGATATGCAGATGATAGATTTCCTTGGTGCCGACAAACACGGAGATTTATACATGAATCCAACAAAAGTAAGAATTCGGGCTACAAATAATATTGTAAATACAGTTAACAAACTGCTTGAGTTTACTAAATGGAAAATGGCTGACATTGACATGGTTGTACCTCATCAAACAGGAAATGCAATTGTAAAAGAGGCTGCAAAAATCCTTAACATCCCCGACAACAAACTGTATCAAGATGTTCAGTATCAATATGGTAATCTATCTGGCGCAAGTGTTCCATTTGGATTAGCACTAATGCATAGTGAAGGAAAGTTGCTGCCAAACAACAAAATAGTTACAGCCGTTTGCGGTTTAGGTGGTGAGTATGGCGGTTTTACATACGAAGTTCCAAAACTGAAGCAAAATAAACCTAAACCTATTAAACCTTTAAAAGGAAAAACTGCTTTAATAACAGGCGCAACAGGTGGCCTAGGAAGTCAAATAAGCCACAATTTAGCAGAAAAAGGGTGTAATCTGATTTTACAATATAACAGCAACCAAGCCAAAGCAGAGCAATTAAAAGCAGAATTAGCGAAATTTGATGTAGAGGTAACTCTAATACAAGCAAATTTTGAAAGTGTCTCGGCAATAGAGCTGATACACAATGAAGTAACAGAAGATATTGATTTCTTTGTTCACGCATCGGCAATTACAGGGAATCTGCTACGGGCAAGCGAAGTAACTCCAGAAGAGATGAAGTTAGCCGACAAAGTTAACTTCAATAACCCTATGGATTTAGCTGTTAAATTGTACAACAAAATCAAAGATTGTGTAATATTTATCGGCTCGGTTGCCGAAGATGCAATGTTTAGCGGGTCATCGACGTATGTCTCGAGCAAAAGAAAGCTTCATGCAAGTGCAGTAAGTTTTGCAAATATGGCAAACAAAAAAGGTATCCGTACTATTTACTATATGATTGGGCTTTTAGACAAAGGGATGGTCGATAAACTTAATAAAAAACAGCAGGTTGCTGCAATGAACAGCATTGGGCAAAAATCGTTGCTAAACACGGCGGATGTTGCCGATAGGATTGTTCGGTCACTGTATCTACCTAAGGTAATTGGGGTAAAACACTCGCGCGAGGGAGAGTTGATTGTGAGACGAGACGGGTTTTAGGCAATGTGCAATTAGCAATGTGCAATGAACAATTATCAATTAATGAGGTTATGTTTTCCTCGTTTGCCCCAAGGGTGAAAGTCGATTATTGATTGTCGGAGGTATTGATTATCAATGTGTGTGTAGATTTCGGTGGTTAGAATGGATTTGTGTCCCAACATCTCTTGTACTACACGCAAGTTGGCTCCGTTTTCAACTAAATGTGTAGCAAAGGTGTGTCTGAAAGTGTGTGGACTAATCTCTTTTTTTATGCCAGCGGCAGAAGCTAACTGTTTGATAATAATAAAAACCATTTCGCGTGTTAGATGTGCACCACGGCTATTTAGGAAAACGTAATCCTCCTCACCTTTTTTTATCGATAACTGCTTACGGTCGTAATTGACGTAAAGTAAAACCTGCCTTATCGACTCGGTACTTGCGGGAACTAATCTTTCAGTGTTGCCTTTCCCGATAATCCGCACATACTCTTGCTCGAAATAGAAATTTGAGAGTTTAAGATTAACTAACTCGCTTACCCTTAATCCCGAACCGTAAAGCATCTCGATAATAGCTCTATTGCGTTGCCCTGTTTTGGTCGATAGGTCAATTTGTGCAATCATGCTGTTTATCTCCTCGACTGATAGAACCACAGGGAGTTTTCGGGTTAATCGCGGTGTTTCAAGCAACTCTGCGGGATTTGTTTCAAGAATATCACTGTAGTTAAAAAACTTAAACCATGCCTTTATGCCACTTAATATCCTTGCTTGCGATGTTGACGACAAGCCAAGCTCGGCCACATAAACCAAAAAATCTAACAACTGTTTGGTTGTTATCTTTTCAATTGAATAACCGCCATACTCGGACATCAAATATGAGTGCAATTTGCCCACATCTAACAAATATGCCTCTATTGAGTTCTCTGAGAGCCCTTTGTCTAACGACAGAAATGCAGCAAATTCGCGCTTATATGGAAAATTGTCGTCTATTGTCATTATCTACAATCTTTTATAAATAGTTTTATGATATTTAATGCCTTTTGACGCCGTTCATTATTCAATCCTGAAACAATTCCGTATGTATATCCAAAATATTCAAGCTCAGACTTATAAATATCGAATAGTTGATTGCGTGCTTCGCCTCCATTCTCTCTAACCAAATCAGGGAACCATGGGATATCGGGGAAACAGAGCAAATATAAATCAAACTGCATATAGTACATACGTTTTATAAAATCGATGGGTAAGAGTTTATAAACCCATTCGTACCAAATTTTTGTAATAATAAGCTCTGTATCAAATACATGTATTCTGTTTTTCGATTTAAGCATAGTGTCGTACTGCTCGACTTGAAGTTGAGTGATTATATCTAAGTCAGATTTTTCATACTCTCTGCCCAAGTTTTCTATATAATCGCGGGCAAGCTCAGGATAATAATCTCCTTTGAGTTCATTGGCAAGCCAGAGTGACAATTCCGTTTTTCCTGTCGACTCTGGACCTATTACTGCTATCTTGAATTTATTGTCTGCTGTTCTCATTGTTTTTTTATTGCAGGCATAAAAGTAGTGACTTTTATTTATTCTATGCCTTTATTTCCCATTGTTTTATAGCTTTTAGAATAACAAGTTACTTTACATCAAAAGTCAGCTTTGATTTTTAACCTATTTGCACAAAAAAGAAAATAAAATGACTTTTGTCGCTTTTAGTAATCTTGATACTACGTAATTTTGCATAAAAAACAGAAGTATAAATATTATGGGAAAATTTATATCATACGAAAAACCTTTTACAAAGCGTTGGTTCGCTGCATACGGCAATATCCTTATTGGAACGTTTATTCTATCGTTGGGGTATGTCTTTTTTATCACGCCTCATAAAATTGTGCCTGGTGGTGTATATGGTATTTCCATAGTCTTACACCATACTCTGAATTTGCCTGTGGGTATGACTGCACTCTTTTTTAACATTCCTTTGGTGATAATTGGAACAAGACTTTTAGGTCCTCGCTTTGGCACTAAAACGATTGTTGGGTTTGTTTTAACTGCTGCTTTTGTTGATATTTTAGGATATTTATCTGAATATAAACCACTTATTGAAGGCGATGATCTTCTTGCATCAATTTTTGGAGGATTGCTTATGGGAATAGGTGTGGGCTTTATTTTCAGAGCACGCGCTTCAAGTGGAGGAACAGATGTTATTGCCATGATTATTGGCAAATATACACGTATGCCGTTGGGACAACTTATGATAATTGTCGATTCGTGCATTGTTATAATTGGTTTGGTTGCTTTCGGCGATTGGAAAGTACCTCTGTATTCATGGATTACCATTTTTATTATGGGCAAAGTTATTGACGTAGTCCTGCAAGGTATGAGCTACGATCGTACTCTGTTTATTATCAGCAATAAGCACGAAGAGATAAGGCGTAAAATTATAGAAGATTTAAACCGCGGTGGAACATTTATCACAGGCGAAGGCATGTATAATGGTGAGCAGAAAAAAATAATTTTCACATCGGTTAGCCGTCGCGAAGTTGCTCTATTAGAAGACTTTATTCACTCTGTTGACCCTGACGCTTTTATGACGGTTATTGAGGCGAATGAGATTCTTGGGAAAGGGTTTAAAAGCCTAACAGATAAAGTTAGAAATTAGAAATTATAAGATAGAATTAAAAGGTAGATTTCTAATTTCTACCTTCTAATTTCTTTTGGGCTTGCTCAATACTTGCAATGAACTGTTTTTCAACTTCTGATAACTCATCTGCTGATTTGCTTTTATAGGTTTCGTATTCTGCTAATGCTTTACTTTGGGCTATTTCTGCCGAAATTTTTCCTGCATGTGTCAAAACATCTTGACGACTCATTTTGATAAAACCGTCCAACACTTCAATCCACTCCTTCATGTACATTGGCTTACGTTGCATGGCGTTGATTTCTGCAATATCTAAGTATGCTGATACCAAGCGATTTAATACCGACAATTCCTCTTCGGTAAGGTAATTTTTAGCTACACTAACTTCCTGTTTTGTAGGTTTTCTTCCTTTAAAAGCTGTTAAGCCCATAAATGGCAACTGTGCATTGGCTCTTTGAAAAATAATTTCGGCAGCTGTGTGTCCGTGAGTTGCCCAATGTAGTTTGTTTTGAACTGTTTGGAAAAAGCGTTGAGTAATACTCGCTCTTGGGTCGTAGTCTATACTTGTGGCGTATATCTCAAGAACCTTTCTATAAAAAACTTTTTCTGATGAGCGAATATCTCGGATACGTTCGAGTAGCTCCTCAAAGTAGCCCCCACCACGCTTTAGTAAATCATCGTTCATTGTGAATCCTTTTATCAGGTACTCTCGTAAGCGTTCGGTTGCCCAAATGCGAAATTGGGTACCACGAAGGGACTTTACTCTGTAACCGACTGATATTATGACATCTAAATTGTAATGCTTTATACGGTAGTTTTTTCCATCAGTAGCAGTTGTCAAGTATTCCTTGACAACTGAATTTTCATCTAACTCTCCTTCGTCAAATATATTCTTAATGTGCAGACTTACATTTTGTTTTGAGGTTTGAAACAGCTCGACCATATCCGCTTGGGTAAGCCACACGGTTTCATTCTCTAAACGAACCTGAATTTTTAACTGTCCGTCTTCTGTTTGGTATAGTAAAATTTCACTGTTTGATTTCTCGGGTAACATTGTTTACTTCTTTATTAGGAATTATCGTTGCATTATTTGCGGCGAATAGGTGGCTTATTCGTTGCATGAAGATTTTTGTGCTTGCGAATGGTTTTTTGGGTGACATTTTTATTTTATTATTCACTGGGATTTACACAAAATTACTATCCGTTTCTATTATGTTTCTTAGTATACAATGCTAGAGACTGAAGTTGATTATTTTTGTATTTCTATAAGCAAATTAATTATCTCATCAAGGTTTTTATCATTCTCAACTTCAATTCGTGCACAAGGTCCATTATAAAATTTCTGAACGCTTTCAGTTAAGGATGATATTTCATGTTTCTTAATTTTCTCTCTTATTTTTTCCTCTTTCAACATTGCAACTATTCCAATTTTCTTTTTCCTTATTTTTAAGAAGGCAAAATTTCTTTTCTTTCGCAGAGAAATATAGTATCTCTGCGAATTAAATTGCAGCGTAGGTATTTTATCAATTAATGCTTCTTTAATCCTTATATAGATAGCTATCACCTTGTCGTCAACGCCTTCTAAATGAAAGCTTTCAGAATAAACTGATTTTGATTTCTCTTCATCTTTCTTCTCAGTAACAATATCGATGTTTTCAATATTCTCAAAGTCTGGAGATAATGTGAATATCGAATTACTATAATTTTCCATTGGAGAATATTCTTTTAATATAGCAACCTTCACCATTTTTCCCCATGTATCTGTATATGTTTCTATTATCTCAGGTAATTCTTTTTTCTCACCGTCAATAATTAAAAGAATATTCTGACTGTTTTCAATCGTATCTTTTACAAATTTAAATATTTCTTTACTACCGATTTTTGTTTTTAATTCTTTGCGTAATGGCTCGTCACTTTCAAATATCGTATATAACTTTTCAATCAACTTTCCTTGACTGGCAGGATTTTTGAAAAAAGCAAAAAACTTTGTTATTTGAGGAAATATATGATTAAAGAAGCTATGTTTAACTAATTCTACCTCAACTAAATAAAACTCTGGATTGTTTTTATCAGAAAAATCTATCAAAAAACCATCTGGAATTACACCACCCAAAGAGTCGTTGTCAATTTTCTTTTTCACATCAACAAATATTGTGTCTTCACCAAAAAATGTCTTAGAATTTTCAACAACCAACCTTTCAAAATCCGATTCAGTATTATATTGTTTTTCAACGTATCTAATTCCGTTTTGATAAATTACTGTTTCCATGTTCTCCATTCTTATATTACTAATCCCTTTTTAACCTTGACCATAACATACAACCTATTAAACAAAGATACAACATTCCTTAATAAAATACTAATAGAAATTTTTATCATACTAAGCTATTTAAAAACCTAATCTATTCCTGACTCATCCTCAGAATTATTATCAGAAATTAGTTATTCTGTATTTCTCATCATATCACGTCTCCAACTAAAATAGCCGATTACTGCAACAATTGTGTAAACTACATATAGTACCGTTGTAGCCCACAGCCCTTTATATACATAGAGAATAACGCTAACAGAATCTATTACTATCCAAAATAGCCAGTTTTCCAATAGTTTGCGTGCCAACATCCAGGTAGCTACAATTGCGGCAGCTGTAGTAAAAGCATCTCCTACAGGCACATCGGAATTGGTTAGTTTTAATATCTTGTAGATAACAAACCACAGAATAAACGAGGCTAATACGGTTCCAATAAGTACTTTGCCTGATGCTCTTGTGACTTTAACGCTCTTTTGGTCGCCACTCCCTTTGTTCCAGTGTACCCACCCGTAAATACTTATAACAACATAATAGGCTTGTAGCGACATATCGGCGTAAAAAAGTGATTTGTAATAGATATAGATATATAGTGCCGATGAAATAAGCCCAAATAGCCACAATAGAATGTTTTGGCGCACGGATAGATACATATAAATAAAGGAGAGTAGAACTGCGGCAACCTCAATCCAATTTTCAACAACCCATTGTAACACTACCATAATGACATAAATAAAGGCAAATCAAAACCAATAAAAAATTTTCGATTTGCCTACATAAAACTAATATTTTTTACCTATTTTTTATTAAGTATCTGATTATAAAGATTATCATTAGTAATAATCTCTACAGCAGCGTTGTATATAGGGTCAATTTCATTTATGATTTGATAAAAATGGTCCTGTTCAAACAAGTTTCGAGCAAACAGGGCTTTCAGTTGTAGTTCAATAGCTCGACCACTTATCTCTATATCTCCATCTTTTGGTTTAATATTACTTTTTTCGGCATGCTCAATCAACTCTTTCATAATGTTTTCATCGACTTTAAAGTCGGTCAAAAAATGTGAAAAATCGCTATACTTATTGGTAAGTTCTTCTCGATTTCTATCGATATAGTTTAATACAAATTGACTTTGAATGCCTCTTCTGTTCATTGCTTTCAAAAAATCTGAAGAGTATGATGTATCAATAGCCACGAACATATCGGGCATAATGCCACCACCGCCATAAACTGTGCGTTTTAACCTTAGAGTGCTATATTTAAGTGAATCGGGAAAATTTATGCTATCTGCCGAGAACATCTCTCCTCTTTGATATCTTTTTGAAAGGTCTTTATGATACTCTTTGTCGTTTTTGCCGTAAGGTCGCTGTATAACCCTTCCTGTTGGCGTATGATAACGTGCTACAGTCAAGCGGATTGCAGAGCCATCGTTAAGCGGATACTGTTTTTGAACCAATCCTTTGCCAAAAGTTCTTCGTCCTACGATTACACCTCGATCCCAATCTTGAATTGCCCCGGAAACGATTTCAGAAGCCGAAGCCGAGCCCTCGTCAACCATTACAACAATTTTACCTGTCTCCATGCTACCGCGAGAAGTTGAGTTCATTACCTCTTTTGGCGACTTTTCTCCCTCGGTATAAACAATTAGCTTGTCTTTGTCCAAATACTCATCAACTAATTGTGTTGACATATCTAAAAACCCACCGCCATTGTTAGTTAAATCGAGAATTAAATGCTTTGCACCTTGTTTCGTTAACTTCGACATTGCTTCTCGGTACTCTTTCATGGTGGTTGCAGAAAAACGGTTAAGCTTAACGTAGGCAGTGTTTTCGTTAATCATGTATGCAGCGTCGAGACTGTTAATAGGGATTTTATCACGTATAACAGTATAGGTTTCAACGCCTTGCACGCCTTTACGTTTGATTCCCAAATCCACTTTCGTGCCTTTTGGACCGCGCAGTAACTTAAAGACTTTATCGTTGTTAATACCAACTCCTGCAATGTTTTCCGAATCAACAGTTACAATTCTGTCTCCTGCCAAAATCCCAACTTTTTCAGAAGGTCCTCCGGTGATTGCTGATACAACCATCAAAGTGTCGTCCATTATATTAAACTGAACGCCAACACCTTCGAATGCTCCCGACATATCTTCGTTGACCTTCTGCAACTCCTCTTTTGTGATGTAAAAAGAGTGTGGGTCAAGCTCTTTTAACATTCCCACTACTGCAGCTTCGGTTATTTTATACTTGTTAACCGTATCGACGTAATTATTTTCGACTAAATTTAAAACACGCATAAGTTTTAAAATTTCTTCGGAGAGAAATTGGCTATGCGAAGCCATTGGAAATAAAATCAATAAGGAAATTATTAGTGCTAAAGTTTTGAAAAAATACCGCATAATTATAAAATTTTGATAATAGCTTAAAATTTAACAACGTCAAAGATAAGTTTTATTGACTTCAAAAAGTCGGTCTGACATCATATTTTATGAAAACATTAACATATCGCTAGTTAAAAGCACTTTCTTATAGCTCCTTTTAACTTTTACCTTTACAAAATTTACTTTACCTTGTAAAAAATTGCCACCTTTGTAGGTCAGTTGAAAAAATGAAACGCATAAAAACGATTATACTTTTTTTGCTATTGGTTGCGACATTTGTTCTAAACCTATCAGTTGGGTCGTCAAATATTGGATTTAGCAAGATTTGGCAAGCTATTTTTTCCGGCGACACGCAAGATATAGTTTATATTACTCTTTTCCAATATCGGTTACCAAAGGCACTAACCGCAATACTTGTTGGTATAGCCCTATCAGTCAGCGGGTTGATAATGCAAACTGTTTTTCGTAATCCTCTGGCAGGTCCATATATATTGGGTGTTAGTAGTGGTGCGAGCCTTGGAGTGGCATTGGTTATGCTTGGTGCTGGCTCATTTGGATTGGCATCTGCAGTCAATCAGCTAGGAAACGGCACGATAATAATATCAGCGGTGGCTGGAGCTATGGCAGTATTAATGCTTTTACTTGTGGTTTCATTCCGCATTAGAGATATTATGACGGTGCTTATTCTCGGCATTTTGTTTAGTAGCGGAATTTCGGCTTTTATTGGGATAATGCAATATTTTAGCCCCGACTCCATGCTAAAGGCTTATGTAATATGGACAATGGGTAGCTTAGGGGCGGTTGATATGCAGCAACTTGTGTGGCTTGCAGTTTCAGTTTTTGCAGGTGTTTTACTAAGCCTATTAAGCTCTAAACAGCTAAACGTAATGCTTTTAGGCGAAGATTATGCACGTACATCCGGTATGAATATTTTAAGGTTTCGTGTGTTGGTGTTTACCGCCACCGGACTTTTAGCAGGAAGCGTGACGGCATATTGCGGACCAATTGGTTTTATTGGGATTATGGTTCCACATTTAGCACGATTATTAACAAAAACCACTAACCATCAGACACTTATATTTTACTCATCTATTATAGGTGCTATTTTAATGCTTTTGTCCGATACAGTTTCTCAAATGCCGGGTTACACAGGAGTGTTGCCTATAAACAGCGTTACTGCATTTTTGGGTATTCCTGTAGTGATATGGATAGTTTTGAAAAACCATAAATTCAGTTCTTCATTTTAATTATTTTGGGAGATGGAAAATAAGTTACAATTAAGAATTGAAAACCTAACTATAGGATACGGAAAAGGCAAAACACGCAAGCCTGTATTAACAGACCTTAATATAACAACTGAATGCGGTTCGCTGATTGCACTTGTTGGCTCTAACGGTAAAGGGAAAAGCACTCTACTTAAAACCATAGCAGGATTGCTAAATCCACTGAAGGGCAACATCTATATCAACAACAGAGAGCTTTCAACCATTGACAGATTAAGTCGTGCAAAATTGATAAGCTACGTTGGGACATCTTATGAAATTAACAAAAGCCTTAAAGTCCGTGATTTAGTTGCTCTTGGTCGATATCCATACAGCAATATTTTTGGTCAACTCTCTGACGATGACTTGAAAATTATACATCGCGCAATGGTCGATACCAAAATTTTACATTTGAGGGATTCGCTCATAAGTGAAATTTCTGATGGTGAGCGACAACGTACCTTAATTGCCCGAAGTCTTGCGCAAAACACTCCCATTATCCTTTTAGACGAGCCTACGGCTTTCCTTGATATTGTAAACAAATTCGAGATGGTTAACCTTATGAGACAGCTGTCGCGACAGTTAGACAAAATCATTATATTTTCGTCACACGACTTGCCAACGGTATTGGGCAACGCCGACTATATGTGGTTAATTTTTGGACGCTCAATAATTGACTCTATCCCCGAAGAGCTTGTTATGACAAGGTTTCTTAACTCGATATTTGAAAATTCAGACGTTGTTTTCGATATAGAACAAAACGAATTTAGAATTGACACCAAGCCTACCAAATTTGTAAAGCTGTGTGGCGAGCCTTACCTCTGCAAATGGACAGAAAAAGCTCTAATGCGTTACGGCATAGGCTCTGACGATTATTCTAACAGCTTGATAATTAAAATAAAAACCGCCAACGAATCCCTGTTTTGGGAAGTTGTTGACGGTTCTGAAACAGAGACTTTCGAATCTTTAGAAGACCTACTTACTCATATTACTTCTATCTATTAATCTGTATTACAGATTGTTGAAAACAATTTTTTCTCCATCAAAGTCGATTTCAATTTCCGATGAACCTGTAATATTTCCCGATATAATCTCTTTTGCCATATCGTTCATTACCAATCTTTGAAGATTTCGTTTTACGGGCCTTGCTCCAAATACAGGATCGTAACTTATTGTTGCTATGTGATTTACAGCACTATCTGTAATTGATATGCTAATATTATTTTTTTCTAATGAACGTGCAAGCCTTCCAAACTGAATTCTTACAACCTCTTTTATAACCTCTGGCATTAACGGAGTAAAGACAATTATCTCATCAACGCGGTTAACAAACTCAGGTCTAATTGTTTGCAACAAAAGTTGCAATAATTCCGGTTGTAGCTCTTCACGCAATTCGTGCTGATTTGTAACGTTTAAGTTTTTGTATTTTTCTTGTATCAAATGGCTTCCCAGATTTGAAGTCATAATAATAATTGTATTTCTGAAATCGACTGTTCTGCCTCTGTTGTCGGTTAATCTACCATCATCTAAAACTTGCAAAAGTATATTAAATACGTCGGGGTGCGCCTTTTCTATTTCGTCTAACAAGATTACCGAATATGGCTTGCGTCTGACGGCTTCGGTAAGCTGTCCCCCCTCGTCGTAACCAACATATCCGGGAGGTGCACCAATCAAACGTGAAACAGAGTGGCGTTCCTGATATTCGCTCATATCGATTCTTGTCATACGGTCTTCATTATCAAAAAGTTGCTCAGCGAGAGCCTTTGCAAGCTCAGTTTTACCAACACCGCTCGGACCCATAAAAATAAATGAGCCTATTGGTCGGTTTGTATCTTGAAGCCCTGCCCTACTCCTGCGCACTGCATCGGCAACGGCAACGATTGCTTCATCTTGCCCTACTACACGCTTATGTAGTTCATCTTCAAGCTGTAGTAGTTTGTCACGCTCGGCACTAAGCATTCTTGCAACAGGAATTCCAGTCCACCTTGAGACCACTTCGGCTATATCGGCAGCATCGACCTCCTCTTTAATCATCGGGTTGTCTGATTGAGCCTCTTGCAACTTTTGTTGCAGCTGAACAATTTTGTCCTCAGCCTCTTTTATCCTACCGTAGCGGATTTCGGCAACTTTTCCAAAATCGCCTTCGCGCTCAGCTTTCTCCGACTCAAAGCGCAGTTGCTCAATGCTTTGCTTGCATGACTGTAGCTCCTCAATAATCTGCTTTTCGTGCTGCCAACGGCTTTTATGCTCTTTAAGCTCCTCGTTTAAGTTGGCGAGTCTGCCCTCAATCTCCTTTTGTTTATCCTTAATTCCCTCACGCTTAATAGCTTCTCGTTCAATCTCTAACTGCAATATTTGTCGCTCTAAATTGTCAATCTCCTCTGGCACGCTGTTTATCTCAATTCTAAGTTTCGATGCTGCTTCGTCCATCAAGTCAATTGCTTTATCGGGCAAAAAACGGTCGCTGATATATCTGTGGCTAAACTCTACGGCAGCCACAACAGCCTCGTCTTTAATCCTGACTTTATGGTGATTTTCGTATCTCTCTTTAAGTCCTCGTAAAATTGCCACAGCACTTGTAACATCGGGTTCATCGACCATAACGGTTTGAAAACGGCGTTCTAGAGCCTTATCTTTTTCAAAATATTTCTGATATTCGTCTAAGGTTGTCGCTCCAACGGCTCTAAGCTCGCCACGCGCCAAAGCTGGTTTTAAAATGTTGGCTGCATCCATTGCACCCTCGCTTTTTCCTGCGCCAACGAGAGTGTGTATTTCGTCTATAAACAAAATAATT
Source organism: Bacteroidales bacterium (assembly GCA_012519055.1). Lineage (NCBI taxonomy): Bacteria > Pseudomonadati > Bacteroidota > Bacteroidia > Bacteroidales > Bacteroidales bacterium. The sequence goes on from JAAYQU010000005.1 coordinate 33,471, forward strand.
GCTCCATCAGACTCAACCACCTCTTTTATAACGGCTTTTAAACGCTCCTCAAATTCCCCTTTGTACTTGGCTCCTGCAATAAGAGCTCCCATATCAAGCGAATAGACTTGTTTCGAGCGTAAGTTTTCGGGCACATCGCCTTTAACAATTCTTTGCGCTAAACCCTCAGCTATTGCGGTTTTACCAACACCGGGCTCACCTATTAGAATTGGGTTGTTTTTAGTTCTGCGGCTTAAAATCTGTAATATTCGGCGTATCTCCTCATCGCGCCCAATTACTGGATCGAGTTTTCCGTTGAGCGCAAGCTGATTAAGGTTTATTGCGTATTGATTTAAAGCATCATAAGTCTCCTCAGCTGTCTGAGAGGTAACTTTTGATCCTCTGCGCAAATCTTCTATAGCTTTTTCTAACGACTTTTCGTCAACTCCGTAATCAGACAACATCTTTGCAGCCTGACTCTTACCTTTTACTATTGCAAGCAAAATATGCTCAACCGATGTATATGTGTCCTGGTTTTTCTGAGCAATATTGGTTGCATTCAATAAAGTTTGCTGTGCTTCATTCGATAAATAGGGCTCAGCACCTGTTACTTTCGGGTAGCTTCTAACCATTGACTCAACAATCGGTAATATTTGTTGGCTATTAGCTCCTGATTTATCAATAAGTCTTGCGGCTACGCTATTTTCAATAGTCAATAGTCCATATAAAAGGTGAACAACCTCAATAGATTGCTGACCAAGTTCACGAACCTTAAACAAGGATTTCTCAACAGCCTCTTGTGCTTTTATTGTAAATTGATTTAAATTCATCATATAATTTTTTAATTTTTTTTTCAACAAATATTTCACATTATATTTCAAACTTTTTGCCGAAAAAATCACCTACACATTATCTGATAAAGGCATAGAACAATTAGCTTTTTATTAACATATGTATAACAATGAGAATCAGCATCTTAGAAACATGCTTTATTGTCTTAATAATAGATAATTCTTATTAAGATCTTATTTTACTAGTGTCAAATTGGCGTTTATTTTATTATTTATCTGTGTCATTTTGTCATGATTTTGTACACCTTTATACAAAATAACAACGGTTACTTATATTAAAAATGAGCACTTTCGTCAAAAAATAATTCAAAAGTTTGTATTGTATATTTTTAATATTATTTTTGTAACCGTAAAATATGTTGTGCTTCGTATCAACATAAAGTTTATTGCATGGGTAAAAGGTACATTTTAGATCCAGATACACTAACTTTCAAAGAGCATAAAACGACAAAGAAGCAGCTCTTTCGTAAAATTGGTCTCTTTACAGCTATAGGTGTAGTTTTAGGAGTACTGTTCTACATTGGAGCTATTTTTCTACATCATACCCCAACTGGTGTCTTTCTTAAATTTCAAAACAACAGATTGGTTTCTGGTCTTTTGAAGATGGAGTCAAGACTAGACAAAAAAGCAGAGATTCTATCTTCCATTGAAGAAAAGGATGACTATCTATATCGCAATTATGCCGAGTTAACTCCACTTCCTTCAACCATTAGACAAGCTGGTTTTGGTGGTGTTGACAGATACAAAAAGTTTGATGTGTTTAATCAAGGAAAACTTCTTGCACGAGTATTTAAAAAAGCCGATATTCTTGAAAATCAAATAAAAATACAGGAAAAATCTTTTGAAGAGGTGAGTCAACTAAGTCTTGAAAAGAAAAGGTTTTTTGCTTGCAAACCTGGTATAAGTCCACTATTAAAAAGTGACTACTTTAGAATTTCAGACTATTTTGGAAGAAGATACCACCCTGTTTTCAGACAGTGGAAAGAGCACACTGGTGTTGATTATGCGGCGATGTATGGCACACCTGTTTATGCTACAGGCGATGGTATTGTCGTAGCAACAGGTTGGGACAGTGGTTACGGAAATCGCGTAATAGTTAACCATGGATTTGGATACAAAACTGTATATGCTCACCTACAAAAATGTAGTGTGAAAGTTGGTGACAAGGTTAAAAGAGGAAAGCTTGTTGGGTTAGTTGGCAATACTGGAGTTTCCACAGGTCCACACCTACATTATGAGGTAAGAAAAAACAACAATCCTGTTAATCCTCTATATTACTACATTGACGATCTAACTGATGAACAATATAAAGCTATTGTTCATAAATAATTTCCTTATTAAACAATATTTATATCTCTTTAATTTTAAGCTATTTGGCTTAAGGCAATGTTGTGTAACAATTATAGCACACTTTACACAAAATCTTTAAAATGAAAAAGATACTCATAAAAACTGCTATTACACTCGCTTCCTTGTTTTTATTAGGAATCTCTATTTATGAGTTAAACAAACTTTATTATAATTCTAGAGAGCGACAGCAGTATGTTTCAGATTTAGCTTACTCAAATAACATCCGATTTGGTTTTTTAAATGTTGATAAATGGAAATCTACACTATCTGACATTATTATTAAAAAGGTCGATGAGCTTGAGTTTGACGACAACCTTAAACAGACAATGCATACCCAAATTGAAAAGGCATTGTATGAGCTTATTAATCAAATTGAGATATACTTAAATCAGGATAAACGGCAAGGGAACTGGCTCACACAAGCATTTAAGACTGTTGCATACGAGATTGTATTTGATTCCGAAAAGTTTAAAAAACAGGTTCCACAGTGGTCCGACGAAATTGTCAAATCTATTATTAGTGAGTCAAATAAGGTGGAGCTAAAAGACGCTATATTGCAAAAATTCAATGAGTTCATGGATCAAACCAACTCAACTGATAATGTAAATATTCAAGAAATTTTAGCGACAAAGTATGAATTTGACAATTACGATGATTGTGTAACGTGGTTAAATGAGCAAAACATTGAACTGACAACAATATCATGGCGTAGGACCTGGATTATATTAATTTGCATTACAGTTGTTTTTGTTTTCTATTTTCTTACTCCACAAAATTATAGAAACGGGTGTCAATATTATATTGGATTGCTTGGCGTTCTTACGTTACTCTTAGGGGGATTGCTAACGCCAATGATTGAAATTGATGCGCGAATTTCAGAAGTTAATTTTGAATTATTAGGCGAGAGCATCGTTTTTTATGATCAGGTACTATTTTTTGAAAGCAAAAGTGTTATTGACTTAGTGAAGATACTTATAGAACATGGCGACGTTCAAACAGCAGCTATCGGCGCATTAGTATTTACTTTCAGCATTATATTTCCTACATTAAAACTGATTGTATCGGTATTTGCTTATCCGTTTCCAGAACGAATATATAGAAATAAAATCACCCGCTTTTTTGCTTTGAAATCAGGAAAATGGTCAATGGCTGATGTTATGGTTGTTGCAATATTTATGTCTTATATTGGATTTAGAAGTTTGATTGGCAGTCAATTAGATCACTTAAGCAATATTAAAGAGCTAAATATGGTTTCAACACATGAACACACAGTATTACAAATAGGATTCTTTTTGTTTGCTGCTTTCTGCTTTAGCGGGATTGTGTTCGCTTATTACGTAAGCAAACACTTAAAACAGAACGGAATAGAATCAGAATAGATTTTATTTCTCTTTTGAGTAAATCTGCATTTTATATCTAAACCAGGCATCTGAGGCATCTATAAATATGGTATCTTGACAAGTATATTTTATCAAATGGCCGGCATCGGCATTGTAAACAATTGTGTCTTGGTTGGGAGTAATAACGCCATATCCGAAATTAAAAATAAAGCCAACTGGTGCTGAAAAATCTTTGCAAAAGAAATTGTTTCCTCGTTCCAACAGAGAGTCTCTCATTTTGAATTGTCGCAAAATGGAGTTTGGAATATCGGTTTGAGAAACATTTGAAAGATTTATCATATTTCTATACTTAGGGTAGAGTGCTCCTCCTGTAAATATCAATGGTATCCGATAATGGGCAGGCTCGTCCTGTGACACATTTACAGGCAAATAGTGTCCGTGATCCGAAACTATTATTAGCAGTGAATTTTTCCATAACTTTGTGTTTTTTAACTGATCGTAAAATGAACCTAAAACACTGTCAGTAAATGCTATACTGTTTAAATATTTACCTAATGTTGTTTCATCATCAAAACTGGAAGTATATGGCACCTCAAATGGCTCGTGAGAACTTAGTGTGAAGACACAGTAAAAAAATGGCTCGGTCGCAACAACAACATCATTAAAAAATCTCTCTAGAACAAGGTCATCCTGTACTCCCCACTTTGATGTACGCATATTGTAAGGAAAATTAGACTGTTCAATAATCTTCTCAAAACCATTGTTTATTAAAAAACCCTTAAAGTTGGCAAAATCTGAATTGCCTCCATAATAAAACTTAGTGCTATAACCCGCTTTTGTAAAATGACTCACTAAACGCCCGATATTTGAAAATTTCTCAGGAAACTGCATTATTGAACCTTGAGGGTGGGCTGTGACACCCGAAAAAATAGCTGATAATCCCTTATCACTTCTATTGCCTGTTGCATAACAGTTTGGAAAAAAATATCCCTCAGATGCTATTCTTTTTAAATTAGGAATAGCACTTTGACTATCAACTTCATAATCAAACAAATTAGCTGTAAAACTCTCTAATATTACAAGTATTACATTTGTTTTATTGGTTTTAAATACTTTTTCAACCGAATTACAATCGTACTCAAATCTATCTAAATGATGAATCAATGAATCATTCCACTCTACCGCTTTTTTGTTTTCAGGGAAAAAAAGTGTACTCATAAAATTCCATGAAGCATTGATAGCTGCATGGTTAAGCTCCTGTTTTTGAGAAAAATATGCACTACTTACATTAACTCCCGATACGTCAATGCTTCCCCTTGCAAACAGAAAGTAAACAGGCAGTATCAAAATAGCATTTAGTTGCCAAAAGTGATTTATTCTCAACTTAATACGTGGCATAATTTTTTTGACTATAACAACTACTGCCCAAACTAATAGCGCAATTAACAGAATAAATCCTATCAACTTTAATGTTGATAAAGATGCTACTGCTTCTTTTGGTGTTTTTAAATATTTAAGTACAGAAGAGTCTATTTTAAATCCCCAATAAGTATAAAGTTCGGCATCAATAATAGTTATTAACAATAATATAACTACTACTATGCTGTAAATTATACGGTAAATTAAAAAGCAGGTTTTATTTCCGAAAAGGAAAAGAGAAAATATTACTAGAACAATGCTCGTATAAGCCGTTATAGATAAATCTAAACGAAAACCGTAATAAAATGTCGACAGAACTTCGACTAGTGAATATTCAGAAAAATTAAAATTTCTTAAAATGAAAACCAGTCTGCATAAGGCAAAGAAAACGATGAATAACAACAAATTAATAAATTGATGTTTCCACCATTCAGCTGAGCCTAGAGTTATGTTTTTCGGATAGAAGGGTTTTTTGGACATTTAACAAGCCTTACAGTCTCTTTTTATTGTTTATATATTTCGTCAATGTGAGTATAAAACTGTGGGTCATCTCCGATAAATATACCTGTAACTTTACCTTCTGGATCAACAACTATTTTAGTTGGAAATGCTCGAATGCTGTACAATCTTAGAACATCTATTGGCTGCTCATTCAATGCGTTAACGTTTATCCAGTCTAAATTATCCTCTTCAATAGCACTTAACCATTCGTCATTATCCTTATCAGCTGCAATTCCTATTATCTGCAAGCCATTAGCCTTATATTTGTTCACTATCTCAACCAATTTAGGATTGCTTATACGACAAGGTTTGCACCAGCTTCCCCAGAAATCAATAATCAGACAATTTCCTTTAAAATCAGATAGTTGTACTCTTTTATTATCTTTGTCAATCAATGCAAAATCGGGGGCGTATTCGCCAATTGAAAGTTCTGGGGTCTCGTAAAAATCACCCGCTAAAAATTTGCCGTATGTTGTGTTTTTAACTCTGTCGGTTAACTGATTGTACAACTCTCTAACCTGACTGTTTTCATAAAACTGTGATATATACATTTTTATAATAAAAGGAGCAATATCAAAATCGTTGTTTTTTCTCACAAAATCAGCATAAATATCTATTAGCTTCATATATTCGATTTTGATCTGTTCGTTTAATTCAGGAGTATCTAATCCACCCATTTGCACATTGCGTTTTAAATCAATAACAGAATCGACTAATATTTGTTGTTGTTCAGCTGCACGTAACAAACTGTTTAACTGATCGTTCATTAAAGTGCCTTTCAGTTGACTTAAATGCATACGTTTAACATCTCCTTTGATTTTGATATCTCCTTTAGGCTCAATAAAAAACTGAACTGGCATTGCAGGAATAGGTCCTTCACTACTCATTTTCATATGCCTTGGATCGTCAACGGTAATCAATGCTATCCTTACAGTATCTATAGTTCCTGTAAATTTGATTTTGTCGGACGAAGCCTTAAGAGTATCTATTCTAAATCCTTGCGGAGAGGAAGGGTCTTCAATCATCATAACTACATCACTTCCACTTATCCCTTCTATTTCTGCATGCACCGTATAACCACCATTTTTTTGCGATTTGCAAGAAAAGAGCATTGAAGCAGTAATTGCCATTATAGCAACAAAAAAAACATTTCTCATAAGTTAATAATTTAAGATTGAATTCAAACTTACATGTCTTATTATATGATACTTACGTATCAAGTTAAATTAACACGTTCATTTCTATTGTTAAAATTGACAACAAAGATAATATTTTAGGCTGTCATTAAAAATTGAGATTGATTAATTATTATCTCTTATTTTTTTTATAACTTTGTTCAGATATTAGCGTTTACAATCAAATTGACATATTACCATGAAACCAACATTATTACTAACTATAGCTTTTATTTTCGCAAATTTTGCGATATATGCCCAAACACCATACACCGAAAGTGACTTTATCCAATGTGGTTCCTACTCGATTTATCAACAAACAAGTTTTATTGATAACCCACAGCCTATTGATAGTTTGACAAATAACGGTTGGAACTACAATTACCCCGAAACCTATACAATTGATACAACCTATGCATTATCAATTGAAGAACTTGGCTTAGAAAGCACTTTCCCCTATGCAAATTTATGTTTAAGAGAGTCTGATTATTATTTGGTTTTACAACATTTCAATAGTAAACTTTGGGTATTAGGCTTGGTCGCAACAATCTCAGAAAATATGGTACCAGTACCATTTCAGCAACCCATGGATATTATGCATTTTCCATTAAGTGTGGGCACTAATATTTCGCGACAACAATCTATACCACTGACATTTACACCAGAACAGCTAGGTTTAACGGCTGCCGATTTTGGAATTCCGGTAGAACCCGATAGTGTAAGAATAACTATTAGCATTACCGTTGAATCGTCTATTGCAGACTATAACATGTTTGGTAAATTCAACGAAGCGTATCTTGAAAATAGTAAATACATTATTGGATACACAGTAGCGGTTCTTTATTGGGGTTTTTGGAATGATATCAATTTTTTGGGAGATTCCAGAACATTTATCTTGAAAAGCTACTGGATGCCCGGATATGGTTTACCTGTCTGCAAAATTGGACTAAACAATGAAAACCAAGTTATTGATTTTAAGATACAACCCGATGTTATTGTTAGTATCGAACCTGTGGCAAACAAACAGGTAAAATGCTACCCAATACCGTTTTCCAACATACTTTACGTTGAAAGTAATATGCCTCAAAATATCCAACTGTACGATTATACAGGGAGATTGGTAGCAAACTACATATCTAAATGTGGAATAACTGAAATTTCAACCGAGCATCTTCAATCCGGCTTATATTTTATAAAAGTCGATGATGAGGTTGTAAAAATATTGAAACAATAGCCTGATGATTGTTTTTCCAAATTGCAAGATTAATCTTGGGCTACATGTTTTGCGAAAACGCACGGACGGTTACCACGATATAGAAACCGTAATGTATCCCGTGGAATTAAATGACGCTCTTGAGTTTATTCCCAACGAAAAAGACTCTTTAACGGTTACAGGTATTACTTTTGAGCAGAAAAATATAACTGACAATCTGGTTTACAAAGCGTTAGCAGTTATTAGAAGATACAGAGAGGTTCCTCCATTAAAGATTCACTTGCATAAAGCTATCCCTTCGGGTTTCGGACTTGGAGGAGGCTCGTCCAATGCCTCGTTTATGTTAACTGCTTTAAATAAGGAGTTTAACTTAGGTTTTTCAGTAGAAGAGTTGAAGCAATTTGCTTTAGAGATAGGCTCCGATTGTCCTTTCTTTATTTCAAATACTCCATCGCTATCCCAAGGGCGTGGCGAAGTGCTTACAGCTTTAAATGTCAATATTTCAAACTACTATATAATGATTGTATCTCCACAAATTCATATAAGCACCGCCGAAGCCTACTCGTTAATTAAACCTAACAACAGCAGAGATTCACTATCTCAAATAATTGAAAAACCAATTACCGAATGGTCAAAACTATTGGTAAACGACTTTGAGGAGCCGATTTTCAAAAAGCACCCAATATTAAAAGATATCAAAAGCCAATTGTACGAAAAAGGAGCTTTGTATTCCTCTATGAGCGGCTCAGGGTCAGCTATTTATGGAATATTTGAGACTAAACCCAATATTTCTGATTTAAGCGATAAGTATCGGGTAAATGTTATTGAGCCTTGACAGTGGCAAGGGGCAAGGAGCAAGGTAAAAGGAACAAGGGTATTGGGTATCGTCCTAAAAAAAGTTGACACATTTGTTATACATATTTTCCTTTTTCTGTTATAACAAAACCACTTTCTCCGCAAACACCTGCTCACCTGTTTGAATAACCACAAAATAAATTCCTGTAGGGGCAACATTACCTTTAGTACACTCTCTATTCCATTGAAAATCAAATGTACCCATGTTAGAGTTTTTAACGGTAGTTGAGAAAATTTGTTTGCCTTGTAGGTCTATTATTTTTATTGTTGCCTGCCCTTCTGGAGAAACGAAGTTTATATTTACTGTTTCGTTTGCAGGATTAGGATATATATTAATTTTCTTATCTACTAATTGTGGCTGTTCTTGAATGCCTACCTGGTTTTCAATAGCCAATTTTCTAATTTCTAAATATGAAAACTTATCGAAGATCTCAATGTTGCTAAGCAAATATAACAATGAGTCCTTTGCAATAAGTTTATTGAATATTGAATGTTTTGATTCTAAAATGGTATCTGTCCAATTATCGTTACTTTTTCTATAATATAGCAACATACTATTCTCGTTCCAAAAATTACCAACAATATGTTTTGTACCATTCTGCTCGACAAACAGAGATAGAAATCTACTAGCTCCATTGAAAAACTCCTCGAAATACCATTCATTATTCAAATAATAGCCATACTTCGTTGAACCATTGTGTAAACCAAAACTAACAACAAAGTGTGGAATAGACTCTTTATCTAACATAAAATCGTGACAGTAAAGACTGCCATTAATTAGATTAAAGGGTAGCCATTGTCCGTCAGTATAATAACAATAGCCAACCGTTTTATCACAGTAACCCGAATAATGTAAAACATCATTTTTATCAAATAAGGCTTTTTGAATATTAAATCTTTTAGTATAGTCTGTTGGACTTTGGATTACATTGAATTGATTATCAAAATAAGTAACAATCAAGGTGTTACTTAAGTTTGCATTGGGCCACAAAATATATGCTTTATCGTTACTGTCTATTGCTAATGAGTGTGTGTAAAACTGATAAGTATAATCATGCGAGCCGTTTACTGCAATCGAATCGCTCCATGTATCTCCTTCTAATTTTTTTAAAAATATTCTGGATTGTTCGACCTCTGCTTTTAGCGAAAAATATGACAATAAAACTGTATTATCGCTATACAACGCAAGTACAGGGTTATAAATCAGATACCCAAGTCCAAATATAACTTCTACAGGTTCTGTCCAATCCTGCCCTTGGTTTGTTGATTTAGTATATACCAATATGGAATTTGTTGTATTCTCAAAACGCTCAACCCACACAATATGCAACACTCCATTATTATCGATTATCATATCTGCTTGGTTGATATATTTTACATAACCCTGAGAAGTTATGTTAATCGGCTCGCTCCACTCTTGTGCTTTTGCTTTTTGGGGAATTATTAGAATAGCGAACAGTAGTAAACTGTAAAAGGCAAGGGGTAAATTAAATATCCTATAGCACATGGTGTTTGTTTTTTATCTATTCTGTTATTACTATTGTTTCTGTTTTCATCTGTTTATCTGACACTGCTTTAACTAAATATATTCCTGGCGGTACTTTTTTATAGTTTGATGTTTCCTTGTTCCATTCTATTGTATTTTGTGATGGATGAACAGTTGTCTTAAAAACTAAAAAACCACTTATATTATAAATCTGCACTTGAACAGCACTTGTTGATTTTGTTTCAATTTTTATTCCTTGACTAATTGTAGAAGGATTTGGAAAAACACGTAAATGAAAATCATTTAATTTTGCTGTTTGTTCTATGCTGTTTTGATTTTCAATTTTAAGTTTTCTTATCGAAACACGAGATTCTTTATAGTATAGGAGAGGGTAATGCAAGAATATAAGGTACAATGATGTATCTTTAGCAATAAGTTTATGATCATTAAAACCTTTCTCTTCAAATTCAATTATTTGAGATGTCCAGGTACCATTTTTAAGTACATAATGCATCTGATTGTGTCCTGTTTCAGTTTTCTCGCTTTGTACAATATGCACAGTGCCATTTTTCTCAATAATCATTGAATGCTCGGTACTATATTTAGGTGTAAGTATAGATGTTTGCCACTGATCGTTAATTTGTGTTGTGTAATATGTTGTATCTATATAATTTGTCCTTGAAACCCAAACAATATGTGGTTCATTGCTTTTTCCGATAGCCATACTCATGCTAGCCCAAAATGGTTTACATACGGAATCAGGATTTGTCCAATCATTATCTACTTTTTTTAAATAAGTCATGTATGTTGTAGATTGCGTTGTTTCATATGCCGTCATATGTATATTATTTTGTTCGCTTAACTGAATGCAACAAATAGTAACACTGTTATTGTTAGGATATGGATTAGAAATAGGACTAAAACTACCATTCGAATAAGTTCTGTATCGGAGTCTCCTTTCTTGAAAATTATGCCAAAATATGTGTAGTATCCCACTTTTATCCATTATTAAATTGCTGTGAATAAATATACCTACATTTTCGCTTACTAATACCGGCTCGCTCCATGTCTCTCCATCAAATATTTGCATATGTATTAAAGCTGCAACTTGTGAATTTGTATTATAGTCATACGTAACATATAGCTTATTATCGGGTCCAGTAACTATCTTAGGATTGCACATCCAAAGAGCGGGATTCTTAACGATATCATAAGGCTCACTCCATGTCTCTCCTTGATCGGTAGATTTTGAATAAAGTATTTTCCAAAAATTATCTCCTACTTTGTATTCCCATACAACATGTATGTGATTATTATTGTCAATTGTGATATCCACATCTCTGCTGGTAGAAGTTCCTTGAAATATGGTTATGGGTTCACTCCACTCTTGCGCCTTTGTGGTTTTTGGAGCTATTAAAATAGCAAATAACAGTAGGCAGTATAAGGTTAGTGATATGTTGGGTATTCTGCTTTTCATATACTCTCAAAAAATGAAGTTATAATATTCCCTTTCTTGCGAATATAACAAATAAAAATTCATTTATCAAGTGATTCATTAAAAAAAGAATGCAAGAGGTTTATAATGTGCAATTAGCAATGCGATGCACTGAGCGAAGCCGAAGTGTGCAATGAACAAAGTGTAAAAGTGGAAAGTTGCGGAAGATTTTTCCGCAACTTGCGGAGTATTTATACCGATTGGACAGCTACTATAGTCCAAACTTCACTACGTTTGTTTGGACTATGCATCTGTAACATCAGTATTTACAATTGTAATTTAAAAAGATTGGACAGTTTTTTAATTACAATTGGTATTAAAAGTCTGTAAACTACACTGCTCTATTCCCCACTTGTACCTTGCTCCTTGTACCTTACTTATTCACTAACAGCCTCTAACATGCTCTGTTTCTGCAACTTCTGAGTTCCTTTGCCGTCCGTCAGAATATTTTCGGCAACCAACTCTGCAATATCTTTAACATCTGCCATGCGGGTTTGTGCAAAGGTTTTCTTACACAATGGGCAACTTGTTACTAACGTATTTGTTTCCCCGTTTGTGATTTGCTGGATTGCGTCGTAGGCTATAGATAGTTTTTGTTGCGAGTTTAGGGAGACTCCAGCTAAACCTCCTCCGCAACACAACCCTTGTGACTTAGTATCAGGGTTTTCGTATAGCACGGCTGCCGAGTTTATTACATCTCTCGGAGCTTGTTTTATTCCTAATCCATGCGCTAAATCGCATGGGTCGTGATATGCAACTACGGCTTCTGAGTTGTTAACCACAAGCTTTTTGCTCACAATTAGACGTTCAATATATTCGGAGTGGTGGATAACTTCGATTTTTAGATTATAATCATTTTTAAACGTTCTCAAACAAATGGGACAAGAGGTAACAAGGGTTTGTATTCCTAATGATTCTATTCTCTGCTTGTTTTTCTCTATAATATTTTCAGATTGTTTTAGTTGACCTGCTAAAAGAAGTGGTCTTCCACAACATATTCCTTTCTCCTCGTCTAAATGAAACAGGGTGTCGCCAGCTGCACTGCTTATTTGTTTCATTGAGTCGATAACGGTTGGGGTAAGTTTTCCCATACAGCCCGAAAAATATCCTATTGCACTGTTTGCAACAACGTTTATAGTTTCAATCTTATGATTTAACCCAAACTCTTTTGTATTTTCGTATCGGTTGCCTATTCTAAGGTCAACGGTTTTTACACCAACGGGGCAAGCATCTTCACACCTACCACATGCGAGACAGCTAAATAGGGCAAAATCGTTTTCGTGTCCTGCCCTGACATCGTAAATATAGTGTGCTGTAACTGTCTCATTCCTACCTCTATAAACAATATTCATTTGACAGCTATCAATACAAATTCCGCAACGTGAGCAGGAGTATAAATCAAACATTGTATAACCTGTTGGTTTACTGCATGATCTATATCCCAAACGACGAAGATAAATCAGAACCATTTCGGTTGGGATATGCGAATAGCGCGACCATGGTAGAGCTATAAAAAATACGCCTAACGAAAGGCTGTATGCCCACCACATAGAATATTCTAAATTAGCTACAGGTAAAAAGCTTCCGAAAAATTGCCCTACTGGTCCTGTTAAAAAGCTACCACTATCGTGAACGTACGCATTAAATGACTCTGCTATAAGTCTTAAAGGGAAAATTGACCAAAGTGAGTAAAGTGCGATTTTGTCTATTCCGCGCATTTTAGATGTTCGTTTCATTCCAAACAAACGCTTAGTAAGACGTTTGAGATACGCCAAAAAAACGCCCGACAATATTAACGCAAGGATAAACTCCATACCAAAAGAGAAAAAAGCATGACCTTTATACATGGAGCGTTCTGGAACGAAGAAATACAAAAATATAGAGAAATATGGTGGATTAAACGCATTGTCACTCACTGATTTAGCTTCAAAATGACCTAAAACTATAAGCAAAAACCAACCAAAAGCAATACTTGAGTGCATGAAACCCAACATTACGTTTTGTTTGAATATCTTTCTATGAAGCAGGCTTTCCATAAAAACTTCAACTGTTGCATCCCAAAGAGCTTTTATCCTTTGAAAACCTTTCAAGGGGGTTTGAGGTTTTGGCATTTGTCTAATCCATGAGACATATTTATATCCCATCACGACAAGGACAAACAGAAGACCAACACTAAAGGGTATTACAAAAGGATCGAATGGCATACTGCTTTACTTTATAAGTGATTAACAAATCATACTAAATATTTTCCCATAACAACCTAATAATATTGCGATTGTTAACACCTCTGGGACAAACCAACTGACATTTTCCACAAAACATACAGTTTTGCAACTCCTCTCTTATTTTGTCAGTCAAATTACGTTTTACATACAGATGTATATAGTGCATTCTTAGTTTTGCAAACTCTCCGCCTGTACAAGTTGCCGAACATGAACCACAAGAAATACACAGCCTGCTTGTTGGTTCATTTTCTTCAATAATATTCGCCAAATGGAACTCTTCCGGCTTATATTCGATTGTTGACGACTTAGATATACTAAAACCAAAACCTGACATAATACTATTTTCTGTTTAAATAATCGATAATCGACATTGCTGCTGCTTTCGCGTCTGCTGCACTCTCATGGATAGTTTTTGGTCCTGAGACGGTTCCACAACAAAAAATTCCAGGCTGTGATGTTTGATTTGGATTGTAAAATATATTTTCCGGTGCTACAAAACGGTTTGGCGCGAGTTTCAAATCAATAGATTTATCAAGATTGGGCAATTTAGCCGCCTCTTTCCCAACCATTAAAACCAACCAGTCAACGCTTACGTTCATTGGCAATCCCGTTAAAGTATCTTGCACTTTTAAAACTAAAGAGCCGTCTATATTTTCAGAACACTCTGACAATCTGCCTCTTATAAACTTAATTCCATGTTCTACCTGAGCTTCCATATACAACTCTTCGAAACCATTGTCGAACATTCTTAAATCAATGTAAAAACAGATTACTTCAGCGTCAGGAAATCTCTCTTTCAACTCTATTGACTGTTTGACTGCCGATACGCAACAAAGCTTACTGCAATGCAAGTTTCCAGCTTTTTCATCACGCGAACCGACACAATGAATTAAGCCTATACGTTTGGGTATAGTGATATTTGAATGCTCTTTTAATATTTTCTCAACCTCAACACTTGTTTTTACATTTGAGTATAAACCATAGCCATACTCCTCTTTTTTTGTGGGATCGAACGTGTTAAAACCTTGAGCTAACAGAACACTCTCCGCTTCGAAAGAGTGACCAGAACTAGTCTTTACAATATAATTATCATATATAGAGTCTATTGAGATAACCTCATCACTAGTAATGTTGTGTATTCTTTTATCATTTATTTCCGAAACGATATTTGATACAACTTCATCAGCATTTACAAACCCAGGGAATAGTTTATACCATTTATTTAAATGCCCACCCAAATTATCCTCTTTCTCGATAATTAAAACTCTTATTCCAAACTTATAGAGTTGTAGAGCGGCGGTCATTCCTGCGATACCACCACCTATTATAATTGTTTGATATTTAGTGTCGTATGCTCTCATAAAATATATTCGGGCTGTTTTGGAATTGAGAAAATTTTTCCTGATTTATCGGCAAACTTCTTGTCTTTATCATATTTGATTCCCATTTTATCTAATAGTGGTTCGGCACTTACCTGGTGCATCTGCAATCCCAAGTCCCAAGGGTCGTAGCCTAAAACAAGCCCAGCCAACTCCTCATACGTCAGAACGGGAATGCCCGTTTTGTCGGGACCAAATGTTTTGTGTTCCATCTCACTTATGGTGTATTGCCACTTGTCGATAAACATCGTACATCCGGGGCAATTCGCTATAATCATATCGGGCTTATAAGGCTCCATACTCTGAAGCTTTTTGTATGTGTTTGAAACTGAGTAACCTCTATTTGCTTGAACCAAATATTGACGGAAACCAAATCCGCAACAATGTCTCCGTTCTGGATAATCGACTGTTTGACCGCCCCATGACTCAATCATTCCTGTTAGAACTTGTGGAAATTCGGCTCCGCCCTCGCCATATTCTGGAAAGATTTTAGCATAATGACAGCCAATATGATCGACTATTTTAAGAGGTTCGCCTGTCTCTGCGTTAACAAGTCTATTTTTCCCCTTGTTTTTTATTTCTTCTCTGAATTTGTAAATTATATCTGAACAGTGAGCAATATTTTCGGGGATTTCAAACTCTCTTTTTGTTGCTTTATATAGGTTTTCTCTTGTTTTTTCAAGTTCTGAGGGGAACTCTTTCCAAGTTTCTAGTACTTCAGAGTATAACCCAAATGAAGTAACACACGATATTGCCACGTTTTTTAGTTTTGCTTCGGTCATCAATGCAAAATGCCTTGCAATAATAGTTTGTAAAGTATCAAAATTTACAACATCGCTGTGATATCCAATTCCCGAGCAAGTAGTATGTCGCGCATCTTCAACTACGTTTTTTCCAAGCTCGTTTCTTAAAATATGTAGAAACGCCTGCTCCGATGCAGGGAAAAAGTTTTGACGAATGCAACTTCTTACAAAAAAGAAATTATCGTCTCCAATGCTCTTCTGGTACTTCCGCCATATGTCTCTCTTCTCTTTACTCATCGTTGATGTTTTTTTTCGTTAACTGTAGTAATGTGCTTCATATATTCGCAATCATGGCTATCGTCAAACCCAAGTCCCATTTTTTCCGCTTGTTTCTCTGAATAGTTCTCAATTGTTTCAAAAAAATCGTTATTTCCAGTAATTTCAAATATTGCATCTAGTTCTTTAAGTGTCTCATTATCAATTTGTCGCAAAGCCCCTTCTCCAAGTTTATCTAAATTAGCTCCTAACCTATCATAAACTGCTTGACTGTTTTTATGAACCCACTCCCACACAGGACCTTGTTCGGGATGTTTCGATGGTGTAAGTTCTGCCGGATATATACAGTATCCATATTTTAACACATTATCTCCAACTGTTCGTTTTAGTGCCAGCTGTTGTCTTCCCTTTTCAGACTCGGTAAAATAGCCCATCTCTTGCGATAATTTTCTTAAAGCCATTATAACATATGCAGGGGTATTGTTACGCGGACACCGTGTTCGACACGACAAACATTGTCCACAATACCAAATTGTTTCGCTTTTCAACAAATCTATAATAGTTTCATCATCAGCCGTTTGTACTATGCTTACAATTCGTCGCGGATCGTAATCATAAAACTCTGCAGCAGGACATATTGCAGTACAGACACCGCAATTCATACATGCTTTAAGCCCCTCCTCAAATCTAACATCCTCAAACAATTTATCACGTAATTTCCCCATTGTTAATCAGATTAAACATCGAACAAAATGAAACAACTTTCCTGCAAGTTATCAAAAACAAAAGTAGCACTTCACATCAATTAAATCAATCATAAAAGGAGTACTACTTTATACGCACTTACACTAAGTATAAATACTACCCGAATATCAATTAACAATGTGCAATTACGAGTTACGAATTAATCAGGTTAATGTCAATGTGTTGTAGAGACGTCACATTGTGGCGTCTCTACTGAAAGAAATTGGAACTCAGATTAAACAGATTGTCGAAAACAATTTGCATTCTGTAATTGATATAAAATTAAATTATCGAAAAAGCTTTTTTAATTTTTGGTCGATTTTTTGTGATATTACAGTGAAACAACAGAAACACAACCACTTTTAAAATTATTCTTATATTTATCGGTGATAATTTGATTTAAAATAGTTGACTCAACTGCGTTTTGTGTATTCAAATTCAAAAAGATTTTATATTTTCGTTTTTTAAAAACACTACAATAATGGTTAAAAAGGCTGTTTTATTATTACTAACGATTTGTACATTTACTGCACAAGGGCGTAATACTGGCAATCTTGGACTTCCTTTTACAAAACAATTCAAATCGTCTGACTATGGTGCATCGCACCAAAACTGGGCTATTGCTCAGGGTCAAAATGGATATATGTACTTTGGCAATAATGACGGTTTGCTTGAATTCAATGGTCAAGAGTGGAAAACATATAGTATGCCTAATAATTCTGCGGTTAGATACATACACGTTTCTACCGACGATAAAATATATGTCGGAGCTTTCAATGAATTTGGATATTTTGAACGTGACGAATATGGCTCACTTATATACACCAGCCTTTCAAATGAGATAAAAGAGACTGACATCAAAACGGTTTGGAAAATAATTCCATATGAAGATGCAATATATTTTATTGCTGAACGACAAAATATATTCAAATATGACTTTATAAAAGTTAGTAAAATATATATCCCATCAGTAGTCTCTGAGTTTAGAGCCTTTTTAGTAAATAATGTTTTTTACATATTCGACAGTTATGCGGGCTTGGCTGTTCTAAAAAACGACACTGTATATCGTTATCAAAACGAAATTTTTGATAAAAAAATTGCTGTTTATTCTATTCTGCCGATTGAAGATGATTACATTCTGATAGGAACCAACACAAATGGATTTTTTAAAGTAGACACAAAAAAACTGTCGCCTATACCAAATGAACAAACTATTAATCTTGATAAAACTAAAAGAATAGTCATTAATAGTAAAACCTCACTCAAAGGACTCCTATTTTATGAAGAATTTAAGTCAGCTGTTAGCGAAGAGATCAAAAAGGGTAGAATCTATTATGGGATAAAGAATGATAACGACGAGTTCGTTTACGCCACACTCAAAGGAGGCATATTTATATTAAATAAAAAAGGCGATTTGATTGACCGTTACTTCGCAAACAAAGGTATCCCTGACAACAACGTATTCTGTGTTTATGAAGATATGGAATTTAACCTGTGGGCTACAACAGAAAAAGGAATAACTTTACTAGAACCTTATAGCGGATACAGAGTTTTTGATACACACTCCGCAATAAAAGGTAATATATTATCACTGTCATCCATAAACAGCAACATTTATATTGGAACTACCTCAGGGTTATATGCTATAGAGAGAGAACAAGACGCCGTTATATCGTTGCCAAGCAGGTACAATACCATTACTGATGACTATATTTATATAATGTCATTTCTAAAGAACCCATCTGATAATCAAAGTTTTTTATTTAGCTCTTTGTCAAATATACATGAATATAATATTCAAACTAAAGAGTTAAAAAACATTCACAGTGTTTATGCAGGTCAAAATATGATTTCTTACCCATTAGACAGTTCTGCTATTTTCATAGGTCATAGACCGGGTATTACTGTCATAAAAAGGGAAAACAACAAAAAATATAAGGTGATTGAAACATTTGAAGGTTTTACAGAACATGTGGGTAATATGACTTTCGACAAAGTGGGCAACTTATATATCTCCAATATTTCCGGTCTATTGATGATGAAATTCAATAGTCCAAATAATTTCAAGGACTACTCTATAGTGCGATACAATACTACTAATGGCTTGCCAACAGATGAGAAAAACCAATGGTTAATTATTGGTGACTCTATTGTTGTGTTAACAACCAATGGTATTTATCTGCCTGACAAACAGGAAAATATTGGCAAAACAGATCTTACTTTCAAAGAGTACAGCGAACTAAATCAGCAATTTGACAAAGAAGACTTACCTATTAGACAAATATTAGAGGCTAAAACCGGAGATTGGTTAATTAGAAGTGACAATGAAGTATCCTATTTCTTAACAGAACAAAAAAGACTCGTAAGGCAACCGTTTTTAAGGGATGGTGATTTAAAAATCAGCGATATGTGTATTGGTGATAATCAAAGGGTATGGATGTCATCATATGACAATTTGTACTGCTTCGATTTTAAAACCATGAAAAGTATTTCTCACAAACAAACATTATCTTTTACAAACATTACAATTGGACAAGATTCAACTATACCTATACGTATTAATAATAATGTAAAGGATATTGGAGATGTTAGTTTTAAATATAATTCCCTGAAAGTTGAAGTTACATACCCGTCATATAGGGACTTGAAAAACATCAAATACTCGTTTTTTTTAGATGGAATTGATAAGTCGTGGACACCTTGGACAAACATAGGGAGATACGCCATATCATACTTGCCCGTGGGTCAATATACGTTACACGCCAAAGCATTAGATAGTGATGGAAATGAAACAAATGAGATACAACTAATATTCTCAATCAAACCTCCATTCTATAGGACAATAACTGCTTTTATTATTTATACAATAGTTGTCATAGCTTTAGTATATGGCCTTATCAAGTTGAATACTCTTAGACTTAAACGTGAAAGGCAAAAACTTAGGGACACTATAAAAAAAGCTATTTCTACCGTAGAGAAACAAAAAGATGAATTAATAGAGCAAGCCAAAGAACTTGAAACAACCAATTTAGAACTTGATAAACTATCACTTGTTGCCCGATATACTGACAATGCGGTTGCAATAATGGACTCTAAAGGCAACTTTGAGTGGATAAATGAAGGGTTTACACGCATATATGGGTATGAACTTGAAGAGTTGTTAGATAGAACTTTAGATATAAAAATTGAAAAAAATTTCACACATAATATTAACAAATTACTAGAGACATGGTACCATGACCAAAAGCCCATTGTGTATGAATCATTAAACATGCATAAAAACGGTTCGGAAATTTGGGTGCAAACTACTTTAACTCCCATTCTGAACGAAAACAACGAAGTAACAAAGCTAGTAGCAATAGATGCAAATATTAGTAAATTAAAAAAAGCCGAAGAAGAGATAAAACTGCAAACTGACGAAGTACAAATACAACGCGATATAGCAATATTACAACGTGATGAAATATTACGACAAAAAGATGAAATAACAGATTCAATATTATACGCAGAAAGAATACAAGAAGCTATTCTGCACACTAATACTCATTTAAATAAGTTATACAGAGATAGTTTTGTGTTAAGTATTCCACGTAACATTGTAAGCGGCGATTTCTTCTGGTGTCACGCTAATGAAAACCACAAAGTAATAGCAGTTGCAGACTGCACTGGACACGGTGTTCCCGGAGCATTTATGAGCCTAATTGGAATTAGCTTTTTAAAAGAGATAGTTTCAACTCTTGGTTTTTACAAACCAGACGAAATACTAAAAATGCTACGTTACAACATAATATACGCATTAAATCAAAAATGTGATGATGGTTCTAATGGTTATAGTGGTAGTTTTAGCGAAAGCAAAGACAGCATGGATATGTCATTAGTTACTGTAGACATTCAAAATAATATATTGTATTATGCAGGCGCAAACTGCCCAATTTATATAATAAATGAAAATCAAATAACAGAGTATAAACCGGACAAAATGCCAATAGGCACGCATAGAAACAATCACTTACATTTTACATTACACACAATACCTATAAAAAAAGGTGACAGAATATATATGTTTACCAATGGTCTTATTGATCAATTTGGTGGAAAAGATGGAAAAAAACTAAAAAGAAATGGATTTAAAGAAAAAATAGTTGAATTACAAGAGTTCGATTTTAATGAACAGTGCAGTCGTCTAAAAAACTTCTACAAAATGTGGAGTGCTGGTATAGAACAAGTTGACGACATTTTAATAGTTGGGTTTGACACTGATTCCGGCACCTAACTTTGTTTATTAGCTAAACACCTAAAATGCATAAATTAAAACTCTATTTTATCTTACTTCTTCTGCTTCCATTAAGCACATTGGGACAGGGATTACCACTTATACAATCATACAAAGCCACCAAATACGGAGGAGGTGTTCAAAACTGGGATATATATATTGACAAGTCTAATATAGTATATTTTTCTCATAATGAAGGTGTAACCACATTCGACGGTAAAAAGTGGGAGCATTTTAGAAACTCAAACATTTCACACATTAGATGCATGTCAATGGGGGCAGGCAACAGATTGTACGCAGGAGGCTATTTTGAATTTGGATATTTTGAACCAAACATACTTGGAAAACTCGAATACACATCATTAATGGATAGATTTGTTGACACATCCCTACAATTTACTTATGTATGGAGCGTTGCAGCAACTTCTTCAAATACGGTTTTTACAATACGGGACCAAGTCTTACTGTATGATATGGATAGCATTAAAGTAATTAAATCAAATTGCAAACTATCAAGAGTATTTAATATTTTCGACAACACTATATTATTCTCTCGAGGCGAAGGAATATTAAAGCTATCAGGAACCGAATTTACACCACTACCTGGATTAGACATGTTTAAAGATGACACATATGTGCTAATTACAGAATTTTCTGATAACCAAATATTGTTATGTTCTGAGTTATCGGGTATATGGATATACAATTATGGCGCTGCATTAACCAATCAAAAACAACCATATTTAAGAAGAATTGAAACAAATATTGAAGAAGAAATATCCAGCGAATTATTAAGCGATATTGAGTATGATTCTTTAAGAAACACCATCCATATTTGCACAATGACAACATTATATTCAATTGATACTCTTGGGATTACAAAAAGTATTCTTGGTTTTGAACAAGGAATTGTTGGTAAATATGCAATTTCAATAAAATGTGACAGACTCGGTAATGTATGGGTTGGAACTGGAAATGGTGTTTCGTATGTACATATGGCAAGCCCACTAAGATTTATCGACAACCGATTGGGTAACCCCGAACATCCCTATGATATACTCTTCAATAGTGATTACTCATATCTTTCAACCATGGGCGGTTTATCTATCATAAAAACAGAAGACCTGTTAAAGTCTCCTGCAAAGCCTTTAACAGAAATGATTTCAGATCAAATTGGCGGATGGGAAATACATAATTTAGATAATAGAATTATCACTTCCGTAGGTTATAAGATAATTGAAATAGTTGCTGATAAAGTCAAAACAAAACTTTCAAAAGTCGATGCTTATTCAATTACAAATTATTCAAAAAAGGATCAAATTCTTTTTCTTGGTGGAGTTGATAATTCATACTTGCTAGATATGAAAAACAAAAACAGGACAACAAAAATGGAAAATTTAGCAGGTTCTGTTAAAAGAGCCGTTGCTGTTGGAGAATATCATATTTTAGCAGAGTTTTTTTCTGAAAACACGTTTAATATATATAGAGATAGTGCTGGAAAAGACGTATTTCAAATATTCGATAAAAACCTGGGATTCAACGCAAAATATGGTGTGCCAATAATATTAGATTCAAACGCTTATTTATGTACATCGAACGGTCTTTATAAAGTTCTTTTCAATAAAGACAAAAGTGTAGATACTGTGTTTTTAGATCGTGATTTCGAACAATTTAAAGAACTGAAAAACAATCTTTTATGGATTACGCTTGATACCGCTTCAGATGGTTACTGGGCAACAACAGAAAAAGATTTGATATTTATAAAAAAACATAAAAACAAACCTAATAAAGTTATAAAAAATCCTTTTAAAATAGTTCCAAGGACAGATGAAATATTCCTTTTTAAAAACTTTGTAGTAACCTTATACACCGAAGGAGTTTGTTTCTACGACAAAAACAAACCAACACTAGACACTACAATGTTTAATACAATATTTAGAGAAATAAAATTTGATAAAGAATACCTATTCAATGGGTACTATCCGTTTGACAGCAACTCAAATAATCATATTAAAATCAAACAGCCGATTAAATATGATAAAAATAATTTAAAAGTAAGTTTTATTTCTCCTTACTATTTTTATCAAGACTCAATTAAATACGAATGCATATTAGAGAACTTCGATAAAGAGTGGATCAATTTAGGTTCAAATACTGAAAAAGAGTACACAAATATTCCTCCTGGTAACTATTGCTTTAAAGTGCGAAGCATTAACGTGTTTGATAGCGTATCGGAAGTTGCTGAGTTACATTTTTCTATATCAACCCCTTGGTATCAAACAGCATGGATGATATCAATATACATTATTGTTGCAATTCTATTTGTGATATTAATAATAAAACTTAACACCCATAGGCTAAAAAAACAGAATGAACTCCTTGAACAGACTGTATTAAGCAGAACCAAAGAACTTCAACAAAAAGCACTAAATATAAGTGAACAGAATGAGAAAATAAAAGAGCAAAACGAACAAATAAAAGAACAATCTAGAGAAATTGAGTTCGCAAATAAACAACTATCTCAACTTTCAGTCGTAGCTCAACAAACTGACAACGGGGTTTTAATAATAAAATACCCTAATTCAATACGATACATAAATAACGGAATGTTGAAAATGCTTGAGATTGAAAACTTTAAACAATCCGATAACCAACAAAACAGAGAGATTTTACTTAGACTACAAAATCTAACAAAGGTCCTACAAGAGACACTTGAAACATCTGAACCTAACGTCTTTGAAGCAATAGTAACCACTTTTAAAAATCAAAAAAAATGGATGCAAATTACAGTGTCGCCTGTTTATGAGTTTGAATTACAAACAGAAAAGGTTGTGGTGGTATGCACCGACATATCAGATATTAAACTTGCAGAAGAGGAGATATCACAACAAAAAGAGGTATTGTATTCACAAAGTGTACTTCTTAGAAACACCAATACTGAATTGGCAAAAGCAAACCAATTAATGCGAGACTCAATTACCTGCGCTCAAAGAATCCAAAAATCAATGCTTCCCAACATAAAGGAAATAAGAGCTGTTTTTACAGACACATTTATATTCTTTAAGCCAAAAGATATTGTTAGTGGTGACTTTTATTGGTTTAATAAAATTGATGACTCTTATATTATAATTGTAGCTGATTGTGTTGGACACGGTGTTCCCGGAGCCTTTATGTCAATGATAGGAAATACACTGCTTAAAGATACTGTCAGTCACAAAATTCAAAACCCTGCACAAATTCTCACTCATTTAAACGATGGCATAAAAACAATCCTACGTCAAAAAGGGAAAATTGACAATATCCAAAACGACGGCAGCATGGATATAACTGTTTGCATATATAACCCTGAGTTAAAAGAAATACAAATTGCATTAGCTAATCACAGAGCATTGCTAATCAGAAAAGATGAAATCAATATTATCGAAGGTGATATTTTTGCAGTTGGAGACATCTTTACACATATGGTACCTGTAAAATACACTTACAAACAATATTCTATAGAAAAAGGCGATGTTCTGTATATGTACACCGATGGTTTTCAAGACCAGTTGGGTGGAGCAGATTACTCCAAATATGGCAGTACCAGATTATTGAAACACTTAGAAACAATCTATAAAGAACCATTTAAAAACCAATTATCCAAACTTAAAAATGAGTTTGTAACGTGGAAAAAAAATAAAAAACAAACAGATGATATTTTAATATGGGGAATAAAGTTCTAATTAAAGTTAAAAGTTTGTAAAGTACAAGTTGCTAATTATTAGTAATTAGTACAAATCTTGCTCAGAAAAACAATCAAAACATCCTTTCCCTTTACAAAGAATCATCGAAACAGAATGAGTGCGTAAAACATGCTAAAAACACCTTATCATGCATAACTTAAAACTATATTTTATCTTACTTCTCCTGCTTCCACTGCAAATATTGGGGCAAGGTTTACCATATATAAAATCATATAAGGCCTCTAAATATGGAGGAGGCGTTCAAAATTGGGATACATATATTGATAAATCTAATATAGTATATTTTTCCAACAATGAAGGTATTACCACTTTCGACGGCAAAAATTGGGAAAATATAAGTGATTCTCGCCTTTCATACATTAGATGTATGTCAATGGGAGCTGACAACAAATTGTACGTCGGAGGACTTTTTGAACTTGGATACTTTGAACCAAACCAGCTCGGCAAACTTGAATACACCTCATTAATGGACAGGATTGTTGATAAAGAACTAGAGTTTACTTATGTATGGAACATCGCTGCTAATTCTTCAGCTATCGCTTTTACAATAAGGGGTGAGGTTCTGCTGTATGACATGGACAGCATTAGAGTTATTAAATCAGATTGCAAACTAGTAAGAGTATACAGTGTTTTCGACAACATTTTACTATTTTCTTATGGTGAAGGAATATTTAAGCTTGAAGGAACCAAATTTATACCATTACCAGAATTAGATTTTTTTAAAGACGATACTTATGTAATAATCACTGAATTTGCTGATAATCAAATATTAATATGCTCTGAATTATCAGGAATATGGATATACGACTTTGGTGCCAGGTTAAACAATAAAAAGCAACCATCTCTAAAAAAAATTGAAACATCTATTGATAAAAATTTTGGAAGTGAACTATTAAGCGATGTGGAGTACGACTCTTTTATGAATACTATTCATATATGCACAATGTCAACACTCTATTCGCTTGATACCCTCGGAAACACAAAAAACATTCTTGACTATAAACAGGGTATAGTTGACAAACATATTATTTCATTAAAATGTGACAGATTTGGTAATGTATGGGTTGGGGCTGGAAATGGAGTTTCACATGTTCACACATCAAGTCCTATTAGATATATTGATGACAGGTTGGGTGACCCCGAACACCCTTATGATGTTATATTCAATCACGATTATTCATATTTTACAAATTTAAGTGGCTTATTCATTATAAAAACCGAGGACCTTTTTTGCGTCCCCCCAAAACCTTTAAAACAACTTATTGCCAGTGGCTACGGTGGATGGGGAATGCATAGTATTGATAATAAGGTTTTTGCTTCCGTGGATAATAGTCTAAATGAAATAGTTGCAGGTAAAATAAAATCGAAGATTGTAACATCAGATTCATATTCACTAACATATTATTCTCAAAAAGATCAAATTCTTATTGTTGGAGGAATTGACAACTCGTATCTGTTTGATATAAAAAATAAAAACAGTTTAACCAAAATAGAAAATTTAACAGGTACTATTAGAAAAGTTATTGGAATCGGAGAATATCACGTTATTGCTAAGTTTTTTTCCGATAAAACGTTTAATATATATAGAGATAGCACTAATAATGACGTCTTTCAACTTATCGACAAAAAACTTGGTTTCGACGCCAGGTACAGTATGCCAGTACTAATAGATTCGAATGCATACATATGTGCGTCAAACGGTCTTTATAAAATTGTTTTTAACAAAGATAAAAGTGTAGATACGGTGTTTTTAGATAAAAATTTTGAACAATTTGAAGAACTAAAAAACAATCTTTTAAATATTGTACGTGATACCGCTCTAGACGGTTATTGGGCAATAACAACTGAAGAGTTAATGTTTATAAAAAATCACAACAACAAACCAAGTGAACTTATTAAAAATCCTTTTAGAATTGTTTTACCATCAGAAAAATTAACACTTATAAACAACTATATAGTAACCTTCCTTTACGACGGTATTTGTTTCTACGACAAAAGCAAACCAAGATTAGATACAATTAAGTTTAATACATTATTTCGAGAAATAGAATTTGGCGATGAGACTTTGTTTAAAGGATACTATCCGTTTGATAATGAATCATACAATATTAAAATTGAACAGCCTATTAAATATGAAAATAATAGTTTAAAAGTATATTTTGCTTCCCCTTGTTATTTTTATCAAGACTCTATTAAACATGAGTGCATATTAGAGAATTTCGACAAAGAATGGATCTGCATAGGCTCTGATGGCGAGAAAGAGTACACAAACATTCCTCCCGGTAATTACTGCTTTAAAGTACGAGGCATTAATGTGTTCAACAACGTATCAGACATTGCTGAATTGCATTTTTCTATATCAAAACCTTGGTATCAAACAGCCTGGATGATAGCAATATACGTTATTGTTGCAATTATATTTGTGATGTTAACGATAAAGATTTACACCCATAGACTAAAGAAACAAAATGAACTTCTTGAAAAGTCTATATCAAACAGAACTGCAGAGCTTAGATTAAAAGCACAAGATATAAGTAAACAAAACGAACAAATTAAAGAGCAGAACAAACAAATAAAAACACAAAACGAACAAATTAAAGAACAAAATGAGCGAATAAAAGAGCAATCTAAAAACCTAGAAGTTGTAAATAAACAACTAACACAACTATCGGTTGTTGCTCAACAAACAGATAATGGAGTTTTAATAATAAAAATCCCCGAAACAATACGATACATTAATGAAGGTATGTTAAAAATGCTTGATATTGAAAATTTTACACAAATTAGCGACCGGCAAAGTAAAAGCATTTTGCTTAGGCTACATAATCTAACAAGCATTCTGCAAGAGACGTTTAATACATCTGAACATATCGTTTTTGAAGAAAAAATAACAACTTTTAAAAACCGAAAAAAATGGTTGCAATTTACCGTATCTCCTATTTATCAGTCTGGAATACAAACAGATAAAGCTGTGGTGTTATGCACCGACATAACGGCTATTAAACTTGCTGAAGAGGAGATATCACAGAAAAAGGATGAGTTGTATTCACAAAGCGAACTCCTTAAAGACGCTAACCTCGAATTGGAAAAAGCAAATCAATTAATGCGCAACTCCATGACATATGCACAAAGAATTCAAAAATCAATGCTTCCAAACCTAGCAGATATTAGAACTGTTTTTGAGGATACATTTATATTTTTTATGCCGAAAGACATTGTTAGTGGAGACTTTTACTGGTTTAACAAAATTGATGATTCTTATATTTTAATTGTTGCCGATTGTACCGGACACGGTGTCCCGGGTGCCTTTATGTCGATGATAGGGAATACACTGCTAAAAGATACAGTAAGTAAAAAAATGGATAATCCTGCTGAAATTCTTTCCTATTTAAACGATGGCATAAGAACAACTCTACGCCAAAAAGATAACATTGACGATATGCAAAGTGACGGAATGGATATAACGGTGTGCATTTACAATCCTAAGTTGAGGGAAATACAAATTGCATTAGCTAATCACCGAGCGTTGCTAATAAAGAAAGATGAGATCATTATTGTTGATGGTGATATTTTTGCAGTCGGAGGTAGTTTTACAAATAGGATATCAATAGAATTCACTAACAAAAAATACTCTATAGAAAAAGGTGATATTTTATATATGTACACCGATGGATTCCAAGACCAATTGGGCGGAACCGACTACTCTAAATATGGAGGCTCAGAATTCTTAAAATATCTGGCGTCTATCTTTGGCGAGTCATTTAATATCCAATTTTCAAAACTTAAAAACGAATTTTTAACGTGGAAAAACGACAAAAATCAAACTGACGATGTTCTAATTTGGGGCATTAAATTCTAAACATTTTTTTCATCTGCTTCAATAACCACCAAAAATTAAGCTCTGTTTACACTAACAAAGAGATAAAATCTGTTGAAGCCAAATCAACCAAAATATTAAAGCCAACTATATCTGCAAAATAGTTGGCTTTAATATATTAACTTTTACTTATATCAAAGTTATTATTCTGAATCCTGCACAACTTCAATATCTGCATCTATTAATTGTTTATATCGATTTCCAGCTGCCTCCATATCCATGTCACCTTCTTTAAAGTTCCATATTATCTTAACCTTGCTACGTTTACTCAACTTTTCTAATAAAAACATCAGTTTAGATATTTGTTTCGCCGTGCTGGTTGAATAGTACTCAAAATTAAATCTAAAAAGAGTCTCTTCATTAGGTTCATCAATATACATTTTGAACCATTCCAAAACGGTATCATAAAACCTAACAGCATCCTCCGGTAAACTTTTTTTAGATATGGAAAATATTCCTTTCGCAGGATCAAACAATACTCGTGGAGAATCTTCTGTTTCTTCTATAAACAATGGATAGATCATAATACTTACTCTGTTATTATTCTAAAATCATCATCTTCTACCACAGGTAGAACTTCCATTTTAAAGTCAATATTGGTAAGTTTTTCAAATCTTTTACCACTATTTAACATATCTGTATCGTCATCATAATAACAC
This sequence comes from Bacteroidales bacterium, assembly GCA_012519055.1. Classification (NCBI taxonomy): domain Bacteria; kingdom Pseudomonadati; phylum Bacteroidota; class Bacteroidia; order Bacteroidales; species Bacteroidales bacterium. Next base: position 63,054 of record JAAYQU010000005.1, read on the forward strand.
CATATAACCTCTACCTCCTCTTTTATACTTTTCAAAAAGACAAAAATTTTGGATAGTTGTTTAGCAGAAGAGGTATTAAAGTATTCCAATTCAAACCGAAAAACCGTTTTCTTCTTTGGATTCTTAGCATATTCTTCCAACCATCTAAAAATAGGTTTGTAAAACAGAAATGCATCCTCGGGCAAAGAGCGTTGAGATATTAAAAACTCATCGGCATCTACGTCCAAAACAACTTTAGGAGTATCCTCTGTTCCTTCATAAATTAATGGTGTCATACTGCATATTATTCAATATAAACCTGAAGAATAAAAAACGATTTTTCATCATCAATATCTTGGAATTTATATCTGAGTTTATCATTACTTTTCATTCTAAGCTCAATAAATCCCAACCCCGATTCCTTTGGTGTATCTATTTGAAAATCAAACAAACACTTGTTATAATAATCTTCAAGTTCTTCACGATTCAAACTGTTAACATAGTCAATTTTATCCTTAACCTTATCAATATTTTCTTTCAAAATATAGTTACCTGTATTAAGAATATGCATATTATTTTTCTTGTTAATAAAAAATATTCCCGGATTTCCCTTTCTTTCCTCATCTCTAAGTGCATGTTTAACAATGTTTTGCAACATTTCAACCATCATATTAAAGACAATTCTTCTTATATGCCCCATGCCCTCCATTTGGGTTTCTATGATATTCAACAAATTAATGAGGTTCTCCTGATTAAAAATACCATTGTAAATAAGCTGTACCTCTTTTTGTTGCAGAAGCTGATGTAATAAATAAATATTATCAATTCTTACGAGTTCTGTATCATCACTATCTCCTTCTTCTCTTGGGGTTATACATGTATGAAAATAAAAATATGAACAAACATCATCTATCTTATGAAAATGATGAGATATTTTATTATTAGATTTTTTTGCAATTTCTATTAACCCTAACCCTGCTCCACCTTTTTCAGAAATTTGATTTTTTGTTAAAACTTCTTTGTAATACGACTTTAAGTCCTCACACTCTAGACCTTGCAGCTTTTTCAAAAGTCCATCAACATGCTCTATATTTGAATTATATATATGGTTTACCGTTGTTACAAAATAATTCCCATCCTTCTGTTCGATGGCAAAAAAACCTTGATGTTCATCGACAACATCTTGATGTCTGGTAATATTTTGAAGACTTTCAACCATTATCGAGAAAACTCGTTTCTTAATTTTGGAAGACTCCCCTGCTTGATTCATAGATGCTTCCGCAAGCATAATAATCAAATCTGTAATTTTTTGACTAAAATGCCCGTGATATATATAACTTAATTCAGAACCTTTGAAGCCGTCGTACAACTCAAAAGCCAATTCTCTCTTATCCAAATCTAAACCAAACATTTATCAAATCAGAAAGCGCCAGTTTACAAAAAAAAAACAAATTTTAGCTAACAAAGTTAAAATTATTTTACGTTAAATGAAAGATAAATCATACTATTTTCCCTTCAAAAACTTTTTTTGCAGGTCCAGTTAAAAAAATATCATAAACCTTATCTGACATATCAAAGCTAACAGCTAATTGTCCTCCTTTTGTTTCCAAAAGGATATTTTTATTTTGTTTTATCAGTCCCAAAAAATATGATACTATTGAGGAGGCAACACTACCTGTCCCACAGGCTAATGTTTCATCTTCAACGCCTCGTTCATATGTCCGTATTTTAATTTTATTATCCACAATTTGACAAAAATTAACATTTGTACCCTCGGGATATATTTGAGTGTCGTATCGCAACTTACGTCCAATCTTTTTTACATTGTAATTCTCGACATTTTCTACAAAAACAACCAAATGCGGAGAGCCTGTGTTGATTTTGTACATTTTTTCATTTACAGCTTCGGGTAGTGAGGAATCAGACATTTTTAATCTGATTTGTCCATCAGATAACAAATCTGCCTTATGTTCTCCATCAACTGCAAAAAAAGTTGTACTCTTATCGAACAATTTAAGATTATGTGCGAACAGTACTGCACATCGCCCTCCATTTCCACACATTGTTCCTTCCGCTCCATCGCTATTGAAATAACGCATATAAAAGTCACCGTGATCGCTGTTTTCTATCATTATTAAACCATCGGCACCAATGGCAAAATGCCTGTTACAAAGAAAAGATATCTCCTTTGAGGTAAGTGCAGAATATTGTTGAGAGCGGTTATCGAGCATTATAAAATCGTTTCCTGCTCCGTGATATTTGAAAAAATTTATCTGCTTGAATATCATAGGCTGAAAAATTTGCATGAATTAATACTAAAAAGATAAAAATAAGAATTTAATATGACAACATGTCATCTAAGGTTAAAAGTTGGTTAAAATTTAGTCACTAAAGAAACACATTTAAATTTAAGTACGTTAATTGCGATATAAAGATATTAAAACATCAAACATTACAAATATGAAACGAAATACTTTTTTTCTTAGTTTACTTACTGGATTTTCTGGTGGTGCTATTGTTTTAATAGCATATCTATTTTTCTCAAATCCAAAGGAAAACAACTCACATTCAACTGTTGAATTTAAGAGTTCAACCCCTGTACAACTTGCCGAGTCAGTTCATAACGTGCAAAATAGCCGTTACGTTAATTTAACTGCAGCTGCACAAAAATCTGTTGATGCAGTTGTACACGTTAAAACATTAAGTTCGCGACAAAGCCAAAGCTACTCAAATCCATTTTTAGACTTTTTCTTTGGCTCGCCGGGCTTTGGCTATGAAGAGAAACCTGTTCTTTCATCAGGTTCAGGAGTAATAATAACGGAAGATGGATTTATTGTAACCAACAACCATGTTATTGAAAATTCTAATAGAGTTGAGGTGACCCTAAACGACAAGCGAACTTTTGAAGCACAACTTATTGGAACTGACCCGAGTACCGATATCGCTTTGTTAAAAATTGAAGGCAATAATTTCTCTTGTTTACCTTTCGGAAATTCAGATTCTGCAAAAGTTGGCGAATGGGTATTAGCTGTCGGCAACCCATTTAATTTGACATCAACAGTTACCGCAGGTATAATCTCTGCTAAAGCTCGGAATATCAATATTATAAATAAAAAGTACGGTATCGAGTCGTTCATTCAAACCGATGCTGCTGTAAATCCTGGAAATAGTGGTGGAGCTTTAGTTAACAGTAAGGGCGAGCTAATAGGAATAAACACGGCAATTGCCTCTCATACAGGCACGTTTACAGGATACTCATTTGCGATTCCGATTAGTATCGTTCAAAAAGTTGTTAGCGATTTAGTAGAGTTTGGCGAAGTTCAACGAGCTATATTAGGAATTGTTGTAAGCGACATTAACAGTCAACTAGCTGAAAAATTTAATCTAAAAGTTTTAGATGGGGTATTAGTCCAACAAACTGAGGCTGGAAGCCCTGCAAGCAAAGCAGGCATTGAACCTGGCGATGTTATCACTCATATTGGTGCTATTCAAATTAAAACCCTCTCTGAGTTTCAAGATCATCTGATACGTTTTAGACCCGGAGATGAAATATCTCTAACGATAAATCGCAACGGAAAAACAGTAGATAAAAAAGCTATTCTTCAGAATCGCTTTGGTTCTACCGATATTATTAAAAGAACCGATGTTATGAATGTATTAGGAGCTATATTTAAACCTATCAGTAAAGATGATGCCAAAAGCTTAGGTATTAAAGGAGGATTGCAAGTTATTGATTTAGAAAAAGGCAAATTGTTAAACGCAGGGATAAGAAATGGGTTTATAATAACAATCGTAAATGGTCAAAGTATATTGAAAATTGAAGATTTGAATGATGCTCTAAATAAGGCAACAAAAGGAGGCGTGTATGTTGAAGGAATTTATCCTAACGGAATGAGGGCTTATTACGCTTTTGGACTGTAAATATAGGAACAAGGTAAAAGTTGAAAGGCACTTGCTCCTTTCTCCTTTTACCTTTTAGAATTCAAACTTCAACTGTACACGTATTCCAAATTTTGGGATTTCAGTTTGATTAGTCACATTCTCTTGGTAATCGAGATATGTAAGTCTCCACATTGCATCAATTCTAAAAAGCTTTAATATATTCTCTATTCCCATGCTTGCTTCTACGTATGGCACGGTTAATTCACGCAATCCTTCCGGGAATTTCATTAAACTCACATTATTATCGCTTACTCGTCCTATTAGTCCTTTAGCAGCTACAACTTCACGCCATTTCAGTTTGCGGAATAGTGGAATTCTGTTAAAAAAGAAACCGTCAAAATGGTGTTCGGCTAGCAAACTAACGTACTTGTCGGAAACAAATTCATAATAATTCATCATGTTGAACGCATAATTGTCGTAGGCGTAGGTTTCGTTACCTTCATGAAGCTGAAGCAATGGATATGGCGCGTTACCAAAATACATTCCCATATCCAAAATATATTTTAAACGGCCTATGGGGTTAATACTAAACCCGTGCTCTACGCTTGCGTGAATACGATAATATTCATATTCACTGTTAAAAACACCTTTTAATCCTGCCGTGAGATCAAAGTTAAGTATCGGATAATTTGTTCCGAGACTAATTCGCAAAAATTCGCCTAACAAAAACTTTTCATTATATGCATACCTAGTATTTAGCGTTATTTCAGTGCTTGGAAGCTTTTCTAGACTTGTCTGTTCTCCATTAGCAAAAACAACAAAAGGCACGTATTCGGTACTCCAAATCTGCCGAGTATTTACTTTTAAAGTGTTCGACAAGCCTTGAAACCATTCGTATTCAAAAAATATTTCAGCCTCGTCAACCATTGTGAGCTTACGATTATAGGTTCGTCTTAGAAACGAAGCTAAAATATTGTCTTGTGTAAACGCATTTTGGCTGATTCCTAACTGTTCAATATCGTGTTTTACATTCCACCCTGCTGACTTACGTGGATTTTTATTGAACATATATAATCCGCCAGTTGCAAATTTCCAACGTTTATCTCCTTCTCCGTAAGCAACATGTCCGGTCAACATTAGCTTGGTGCTAAAATCATTGCTTGTCCTCCCTCCAAAGCGAAATCTATTCCCTTCTATTGCATTAAAACTATATAGTTTGTAATAGGGACCTATTTCAAAAAATTTATAAATATAATGACCATTAACCAAGGTGTTTATGACATCTACCCAAGTTTGAAATATCGGAACTTGCTTAATGCTATCAACCATGTCGTAAATTTGGAGCTCTTTTTTAGTTAACTCCATGTGTCTTAACTTGCCCCATTCTTCATCTGAGAAATTATTAACACTATCAAGAGTAATAAATTCTTGAGCTAATTGTGGGTTAAAGAAATTATCATCACGTTTTTTCCCAATTACAACATTTTTATACGATGTAGTTTTGTTTCCAAATATTCCTGACGTGTTATCAGATATATTAAAATCGATAAAAATGTCTTCGGTTTTTGTAAACCAAAGGCTATCACCAACATATTGATACTCTAAGTCATAAATCAAATCATTAACAAAATTTAGATTTGCATCTTGAGCCAATCTTGCATTTATTTTTGACAATGCAAATGTGGTATCATGAATCCAGAAGTTGCCTGTAAAGGTAGGTTCTTGCGATCGTCTGGGTAAGTACGATATTTGATAACACCATCTATTATTAATATACGCGCTATCAATCAAATAATATTTGTAATAAATTGATCCAAAGCTGGCAAGCGGACTGACAAATCCCTTGCCAAAAAGCTGTAAAAAATTATCGTATGGATTTACCTTTAAATACATCTGTCCTGTAAATTGCGACAGTTGATCGTTTTTTACGCCGCTCACATTGGTGGCTCGTATAACTTCTTTCTCTTTTTTGGGATTTTTCTGATAATATAGGTCTGATACTGTTTCAGTTATAAATATAGGCAGATAACTCTTACCACTTACAAAAGAGGTATCCACATAATCAAAAATAAACTGGAACTGTTTAAAAAGGCGGTTTTTCTTAAAATTTTCGTCGACGTTGCTAATATCAAACTCCATTTTGTTATAAACCTCTGATTCCCAAAACTCAAGTCTATCTGTATTGTTTTTGTTCCTGTGCGCATGTAAAGAATCGAGTAAAATTAAAGCCGGATTTTTACTAGGTTTGACAACAACTTCTTGTAAAGAAATAGCTGTGGCAGAAAGTTCCACATCTATTTCTTGAAATTGTGCTTTTTTTACTAAACGTACCTCCCTTTCATATCCGACGTATGAAAATATAAGGCTGTCGGAAGCTGTCCGAGTTTCAATATGATAATTACCCTCAAAGTCACTAATAACTCCTATTGTTGTACCTTGAAAAGCTATATTAACAAACGGGAGGGGCTCTTTAGTTGAGGCATCAATAACTTTTCCCCTTACTTTCGTTAGCTGAGCATAAGTTAAACATGGAAAAATAAAAAAGATAACATAAAGAGAAAGTCGCATAACCATTATTAATTATACTTTCTATCTTCTTAAAACGAAATTTTCTCCAAGATATACTTTTCTTACTTGCGGATCAACACTTAATTCTTCTGCAGTACCGGACTTAAGAATAGAACCATTAAAAAGTAAATACGCTCTATCTGTTATGCTTAATGTTTCATGAACATTATGGTCGGTGATTAAAACACCGATATTTCTATCTTTTAACTTAAATACAATTTCCTGAATATCTTGAACTGCGATAGGATCAACGCCAGCAAAAGGTTCATCAAGCAATATAAATTTTGGATTAATAGCCAAGGCACGCGCTATCTCTGTTCTACGGCGTTCGCCTCCAGATAATTGTATTCCAAGACTTTTTCTAATCCTCTGGAGTCCAAACTCATCTAATAACTCTTCAAGTTTTTCGGTACGATACTCTTTGCTGTACCGAGCCATCTCCATAACTGACAAAATATTGTCTTCAACACTTAACTTGCGAAAAACTGAAGCCTCTTGTGCTAAGTAGCCAATTCCCTGCTGAGCTCGAAGATAAACAGGTTCCGTGGTTATCTCTTTTCCATCAATAAAGATTTGTCCTGAATTTGGTCTTATTAAACCGACAATCATGTAAAAGGAAGTTGTTTTCCCAGCACCGTTCGGTCCCAACAAACCAACTATTTCTCCTTGGTTAACTTCGAGGTTTACGCCTCTGACCACAGTTCTTTTACCATATCGTTTAACCAAATTTGTTGCATGTAGCCGCATATGCCTTTTATGTTTTTACCACAAATATAGTTAAAAATAAAAGGTAGATTCAATCATTAATTAACTGTTAATCCCCATATTTTGAAAAACAGAAGACATATTGCTGAAAATCAAATGCTAAACAACAAAAAAAGGCTGCCCAAAAAATTTTAGACAGCCTCCCAAAATCAAAATTTTAAAAGTATGAAAAATCTATTTATAGATACCAAATTTCATACCAAAACTTTATTAAAAACACATAATTATTGTTTACTTAATTTTGGTAAACAAATTCTATTTTGACAATAAGTTCATAATTGTTTTGTAAACCAATACCGGAGCCACTTCAAATGAGTATCTCTTCTCAATTCTTTCAGTAAATTTGTGTGCATCTTTACCAAAAGCACCTATATCAAGTACAGGTAAATCAAGTTTCTGCATCTCTTCTAACGGAAGTGAATACTTAGTTCCATATCCCGGCATGTTATTCTTCAATGCAGCAATAATTTTTGGGTCTTTGGGTGCAGCACCATAACTTAAATCAGATATGTACGGGAAAAACTTTTTGTAAACCAATTTGTAATCTGTCTTTGTTGAATTAACAGCATCGGCAACAGCTTCAAGCAGAGCTTTTTCTTTTGGTCTTTTCCCTTCCACATAAATGTGTGGATAATATGGTGGGGTAAAGTAAACTATTACGATTGGCTCTCTGTCTGACCATAGTTTGTGAGTCTCTTCTACAATCTTTAATGCAAAATCTCTTTGGTCTATGGATTCATCTTTTAACATTGTATTTGAGAGCTTTTCTAACTGTTTGTCGAGTTCATCTCCCATTTCTGCTTTAACTTTTTGATACAACTCTTCGTATGAAATAACTCTGCTTTCCCATGGTAATTTTTTGAATTTACGTCTTGCCAATTTGCAAAATCTTTTATACTGTGTGTTTAAACTATCAATTGTATTTTGGAAAGCCTCTTTCCCCGCTTTAATCATTTTATTTAAAACTTCATCGGGCGTGCTTATGTGTGTTGCATAATTGAAAAAGAGTGTTGCTGTTTTGGCGGTCTGAACCGAGTATTCGGGCTTTAAGTCACGCTGTCTCAAAGTGATAGGGGGCAAAGAAACCTCTCCCTCAGCAATATCACAAAAATCTGCATTTAGGTTAATTCTTGTGGTAATTTCTGCAGCTATTTGATTGGCATCAACTCCTTTAAAAGATTCTCCAACGTGTGTCTCTTTTCCTACAACATAGAATGATGGCATAAGCTTGCCAACAGTACCGATGTATACATATTTATTTTCGTCTCCTTCATACTCAGATGTCATATAATCGGTGTCTAATAGTGCTAAATAGTCGAAATTCTCTTTTTCTTGAAGTTTAATAAATTCAGGAATAACAGATAACATGCCTCCCGAGTTTCCTTCTTCGTCGCAAACAGCTGCAAAAATCAAATTCCCTTCGAAGTTTCCAATATCTTTCGAAATTTCTTCCATGACAGCCATAATAATAGCATCGCCTGTTTTCATGTCAAATAGTCCGCGCCCGAATAGATATTCACCCGACTCTAGGTCTTTTCTCACTTCAGGTGGCAATGTCGAAGCTATCTCTTTAAATTTTTCGGTAAGTTCGTATGGTTTATTAGCAAGATGTTTCAATGTTCCATAATCAGAAATACCAACCGTATCGGTATGTCCAATCATAATTATTGTTTTATCGCTTTTCTTTTTCTCACCTTTCATTATTGCTATAAGTGACTTGCGCCCTAATTTGTCGTTGGGTACATCCACAAATTTCAAATAATCAGGGTGTTTTTTGTAATAATCCATCTCCGAAAAGATTTCGAATACTTTTTGAACAGAATCCAATTCTCCCGGTGTTTCAACAACGCTAAGCTGATTTGTCAATGCAACGGCTATTTCTTCTATTCTTGCCGAAATTTGTTTGTTCATAATCTGTCTGTTTTATATATTATTATTTATTAGATACATTAGTACGTCTATCGTCCAATCTGCGCACATTTTGTTAGTAAACGACAAAGATATTAAAATTTGTGAATGTAGAAAGTGATCTAAAGCTTAAATATATGACAGCTCTAGGTTTAAATAAATCTGACTCCTTATAAAATATTTAACAAATATTATGTATCTTTATGGCAATAATTAGTCAATATTTTTCAAAAACACTTAACTTATTGAAATATGGAAAAGATTTATATTTATGCAATTGTTGGTCTTGCGATAGCGGTTATACTCTTAGGAATTTGGATAATACACCTTATCAATAAGGGGAAAAAAGAGCTTGTTTATACAAAAGAAGAGCTAAATCACAATATCAAATATTTAGAATCAGAAATTAATAAAATAAAGAAAGATTTAACAAAACACTCTAACTATCACGAAAAAAAAGATAAATCAAAATCTTAGTCAAAACGCATTATGTCTGACACTGGCAGTTTAGCAATGTATCTAACTGGCAGTGTCATCATCGCAAGAAGGGTTATAAATGCTACTACGTTGATAATTACCCAATATAAAACAGAAAAATCAACAGGAACGTGTGTTAGATAATAGTTTGTGGCATCAAGTTTTATTGGATGCCATATTTTTTGTATAACGATGAGCGTCATTCCTATGACGTTACCGTAAAATAATCCCTTACCAATAATTTGTGAAGAGCGTATTATAAATATTCTTTGTAGAGCCGTATTGGTTGTTCCAAGGGTTTTTAGTATGCCAACAACTTCTGTTCGCTCAAGTATCATTATAAGAAGTCCTGTTACCATACATGCACCTGACACCAAAATCATAAGAATTATAATAACATATACATTAACGTTTTGCATCTCCAACCAATCGAATATTTGTCGCTGACTTTCGGTTATAGCAACTGCTCTCATGGCTGATTTGTTTTCGTCAAAAGCTAACGCTGTAAGGTGTCGTAGCTTTGATGTGGTCTCTTCAATATCATCAAATTTGTGTAAAAAAACTTCGAAGCCTGATATTTCGTCTTCACTCCAACCGTTAAGTCTTTGGATATGACGCAAATCACAGAGTACAAACAACTCGTCGAACATTTCAAAACTTGTGTCAAAAATACCACTAATAACAAAGTTTCGCACACGCACAGGCTTTTGCATAAAATACGTCGGTAGACGATCGTTCAGTTTTAAATTGAGTTTATTTGCAACTGTTTTTGAGATAACAACCTGATTACTAATAGATGAATCGCTAATAGTTGGCAAAAAACCATCTACCATATATGCTGAAAAGAATGTTGTGTCGTAATCGGCAGATATTCCTTTTAATACAATTGCCTGTAGCTCTGTATCTAACCTAACTATTCCTGGTTTAGTTGCAAATTTTTGTATATGTTTTATTTCAGGGATTTCTCTTATTTTCTCTAAAGTTGGCTGATTTTCTGTAATAGGATTGCTGTCGTGCGACAAATTCATATCAAAATTTATCAGGTTAATGTGAGATGAAAATCCTGATATTTTCTCACTTATTTCGCGTTTATAACCTATAACAATGCTTATTGATACTAGCATCACAGCCATACCGAGTGCTATTCCTATTGTTGATATTTTCAACATAGGAGTCGATAAGTTCTCGGTTTTGCTACCCGACTTAAACAACCTTCCAACTATGAAGCGTACAAATTGCATTATTTTGTATATTTGAGCATCGAAATAGTTATCAAATCAAAACATAATGGTCACAATTGGCAAAATTACGACTTTGTTCAGTTTTTTCTGCTTTTTTACTAAAATAGTTGCGTTTAGCCAAATTATTCCAGGTGCAGAAAGAACTGACAAATACATCAACTTACTGACAAATAAAAACATAGCTATAATAACAAATCACACAGGATTGGTTTCTGGTGTACACATTGTTGACACATTATTATCGTTGGATATAAAAGTTAAGAAGATTTTTTGTCCCGAGCATGGTTTTAGAGGCATTGCAGACGCAGGTCAAAACATTGAAAACAGTAAAGATATTGAAACAGGCTTACCAATAGTTTCGTTGTATGGAAGCAAGAAAAAACCCTCAAAAGAGGACATGGAGAACATAGACATATTGCTGTATGATCTTCAAGATGTTGGCGTAAGATATTATACTTATATCAGTACTTTACACTATGTTATGGAATCCGCTGCAGAAAACCAAAAGCCCTTAATTGTACTAGACAGACCCAACCCAAACGGATTTTACATTGATGGTCCTGTTTTAGACACATCACTTCGCTCATTCGTCGGAATACACCCTATACCGATAGTTTATGGAATGACTATCGGCGAATTGGGCAAAATGATTAATGGCGAGGGATGGCTTAAAGATAGAAATCAGTGTGACTTAACAGTTATTGAGTGCTTAAATTATACACACGATTGCAAATATGAGTTGCCTGTACCTCCATCTCCAAATTTGCCAAATATGGCTTCGGTCTATCTTTATCCATCGCTAGGTTTTTTTGAAGGCACAGTGGTTAGCGCAGGACGTGGAACACCGTTTCCTTTTCAAATATACGGACATCCTCTTTTAAAAGAGAATATTACATTTACCTTTACCCCTGAACCAATGGAAGGAGCTTACTCTCCCAAATTTAATGGTACTAAATGCTATGGCAAAGATTTACGAAATACCCCGATTGCTAAAGGAGAAAACAACAAAATAGAGTTAAGTTTCCTTGTAGATGCCTTTAAAAATCTTAATTTGCCAAACTTTTTCAACAACTATTTTAAATTTTTAGCTGGCAATAGGTCATTACAAAAACAAATTAATGAAGGGATTGATATCGAGCTTATTAGAGAGGGTTGGGAAACTGACATTGAGACATTTAAACAAAAGAGGGAAAAATACCTAATTTACCAATAGTCAGAATGAGTTTCCAAACTAAAAGAAAAGGTTCGTCA